>NZ_JANSJI010000076.1:0-1999 GCF_047462475.1 Synechococcus sp. H55.11 | reverse complement strand
ACCGAGCCACCAGAGCTGGTAAAACTGTCAACATCTTTACGCAAGCCTTGTGTGGGAGCAGTTGTTCTCATGGCCGGAGCAAGGGAGAGGAGACCAACGCCCAAGAAGCCTCGGGATCCCCGCCGCCCCTCACGATCCGCTAAGGATGCCCTATTGGGGGGTTCTGGGCGCCTGCTTCCTGCCCCGGCTGCCTCTCACCCTCAGCCGCTGCGTCTGGCCCGCCAAAAAGCCATCGCCCGTCTGCGCCAACGGGCTGTCCAGCCTCGCCGCCCAGGACGTTCTCCGGCCCTCGGAGAAGTGTTGCTCAGGGGCCTGAGCTTCAGTCTCATCCTGGGCCTGACAATGGCCGGCCTCTCGCAACTGCTGCAATCAACCCCCACTGGACAGACAGAACCTGCCACGACGCAGCTTGGGGATCCAGGGCCGAGCGATACCCTGCAGGGAGAGGCGGTCCCGGCTTTGCAGGAGCGCCTAGCCGCTTTGGCCGACCAACCGGGGTTGACGGCAGGGGCCCTGTTTTGGGAGGTGGAAAGCGGCGCCTTTGCCGGCGTCAGGCCGGATCAGGCTTTTCCTGCCGCCAGCGTAATCAAGATCCCCATTCTCTTGGCCTTTTTCCAGGCCGTGGAAACCGGGCAGGTGCGGCTGGATGAACCGCTCGCCCTGCGGGAAGATCTCAAGGCAGGAGGAGCGGGCGTGCTCCAAACCCGTCCCCTGGGATCCCAGGTCTCTGCCCTGGAGGCGGCCACCCTGATGAGCACCCTCAGCGACAACTTCGCCACCAATCTGATCATCGATCGCCTGGGTGGACAGGAGGCTCTCAACCAAAAATTTCGTCAGTGGGGGCTACAGCACACGCAAATTTCCTGGTGGCTACCGGATCTGGAGGGCACCAACACCAGCAGCCCACGCGACATGGTTTGGTTGCTCAGCCAAGTGGAACAGGGGCGCATGCTTAGCCGCCGCAGCCGCGACCGCTTTTTGGACATTCTCTGGCGTACCCAACGGCCTTCCTACTTTCGACCCCACCTGGGCCAGGAGGTGCGCATTGCCCACAAGACGGGAACCCTGCGCTCGGTGGTGGGAGATGCCGGGATCCTGGATTTGCCCAACGGGCGACGCTATGTGGCGGCGGTGTGGGTGAAGCGAGAAACCCCCAACGACCCCAGAGCCGAAGAGCTGATCGCCAGCCTGTCGCAAGCCGCTTATGAGTTCTGGGCCGGGGATCCAACGGCAACCACGAGCAGCTTGCAACCCTGATCCCAAACATCACCAATTTTTCTCTCCCGAGCCCCATTCCGGGCAGAATGCAAATGCCAGAGTGGAGAAACAGGCAATGGGACAACTGGTCGATGTCAAAACCCTTTGGGTGCAGTGATGGCGACAGATCCCGTGATTAAGCTGGATCAGTTTCTCAAGTGGGCGGGGGTTGTGTCCACCGGTGGGCAGGCCAAGCAGTTGATCCAAGCCGGACAGGTGCAGGTCAATGGCGAGGTGGAAACCCGCCGCGGGCGCAAATTGCGCCTTGGGGATGAGGTGAGGGCGCTGGGCCAAGTCTGGCAGGTGCACCTGGATAAGGCCTCAGAGGGAGATCAGTGAGATCTATCGAGATCCATGCAGTGGGATCAGAAGCAGCATGGCCAAAGCCCCGATCCCCCCTGCCACCGCATACTGCCACTCCAGCCCCCACAGCAGGCAGGCAACTCCGGCCAAGATCTGGATCCCACCGGTGATCCAGTAGGGAAGGCGCGGCGGATCCACCAGGCCGTTGAGCCAGTGGCCCAACCCCATTTGCCACAGCCAAAACACCCCCAGATATTGGCTCAAAGCCGCTAGAGGGGTACGACCGACAAAAGGCAGCACCGAGAGAATCATGCCCAGGGCGATCACCAGTGTCCAGACCAAGCCCACGAAGTAAAGATGGGCCAATCCGGCAGCTCGAAACTCCGGCAGCGCCGTCTGCCGCACCATATAGCCCAAGCCAATAAGAGAAATCAGCAAC
>NZ_JANSJI010000075.1:0-7424 GCF_047462475.1 Synechococcus sp. H55.11 | reverse complement strand
GCTCCGTACCGCTTAGCGGTCGGAGTCGGGTAGTTTACTGCAGCCGCTCCAGCACATAGTCCACCATTTGAAACAGAGCCCGGCGGGCTACAGAATCCGGGAGCACTTCCAGCGCCTCGGCGGCCTGACGGGCATAGTCTCGCGCCAACTGACGAGAGCGTGGGATCCCTTCGCTTTGATACACCCACTCTAGGGCCTGCTTCAGGTCTTGCGGGTTGGACAGTTCCCTGAGAATGAGCTCCCGCATCTGGGGAAATTCCTCTAAGGCGAATAAAACGGGTGCGGTGAGGTTGCCCTGGATGAGGTCGGATCCCACCGGCTTGCCGAGCATCTCTGCCGAAGCGGTGAAGTCCAGCAGATCGTCAACGATCTGAAAGGCAATGCCCAGATCCCGCCCAAAATCGAATAGCCGATCCGCCACCTCCTCGCTCACCCCACTCAGCAGACCGGCAGCCTTGGAACTGCCGGACATCAGGGAGGCCGTTTTGTAGAAGCTCTTGGCCAGGTAGTCCTCCATCGACACATCCGGGTTGAAGCGGGTAAGGCTCTGACGCACCTCTCCTTCTGGCAGATCCATGATCACCTTGGAAAGGAGCTTCACCACTTCCAGATTGTCCAGACTGGCCAAATACCAGGCAGCCTGACCGAAGAGGTAATCCCCCGCCAGCACGGCTATCCGATTGTCGAAGAGGGTGTTTACCGTGTCGATTCCTCGTCGCACGTCGGCAGCATCGATGACATCATCGTGTACCAAGCTGGCCGTGTGGATCATCTCGGTAATCTCTGCCAAGCGCCAGTGGCGGGGTGTGATCTCCCCATCGGGAGTGGTGGCACGGGCAATGAGGAGCACAATGGCTGGCCGGATCCCTTTCCCACCTGCCGAAAACAGATGCTCGGCAGCCATAGCCAGAATGGGGTGCTTGGCGCTAACCAACCGCGTCAGGTTCTGGCGTAAACGCTCCAGATCCGCTTCTACAGGGCCAAAGGGGGAGAGCACAGAGGTCATGGAGCCAGCGTATGAGAGGTTTTACAAAATTTCATATCTTTTCTTATTGTAGAGTACCCTATCGTTCCCAGGGAAAACCAAGCAGTATTATGCAAGCAGTCTTCTGCCCTTTTTATGTCCGATCCTGTCCTTCCACTTGGCGCTCGCTCCGTTCCACCGCTCCCTTCAGAACCCGATTGGGAGGAGGAGTGGGAGTTGGCGCTGGAAAAGCCGCCCCTGTCTGGGCGGGCCCAGCCTCACCATCATGATCCTCAGTCACGGCGCAAGTTGATCAACCGCTTGGCGCGCATCGAGGGGCACGTTCACGGGATCCGCTCCATGATCGAGCAGGATCAACCTTGTCCAGATGTGCTGCTACAAATTGCCGCCGTCAAGGGGGCGCTGGATCGGGTGGCGCGGCTGATCCTGGACGATCACATCCGCCATTGCATCCGCCACGCCATCGAGACCGGCAATATCGAAGTGGAGCTGGAAGAGCTGCAACGGGCCCTGGATCGCTTTATCGGCTAGGTTGCGATGGCCAGATGTCTGGGCTGAACCTGAAAGGCTCCCTGGCTTGGTTGGGGGAAACACCAAGCCGGGGTGTTGATGCGGTTGCCAAGGCCGGCTGTTCTGGCTGATGCTATCTAATGCTATTCGGTAGCTGGATCTCCCTGAGAAGGCTGGGCGTAGCGCTCTAGCAAGCCCCTGTTCTTCAGTTGCCATTGCAGGCCCATGAAGGCACAGTTCAGGAACTCGTCGATCTCCTCCCGGCTGAACTGCATGGCCTTGCCGATCTCAAAAATGAGCGCCTCCTCCTTTTCTGTCAGCTCGTTGTTGACCACCGCCATTGTTGTCAGATCCCGCAGGATCAAGGCCCCGGCTGCGTTGTGCAGAGGCGGGATCCCGCTGAGGTCTAGGGTTGCGTCTGTTTTCTCGGCCAGATAGGTTTGGGCCACCTGTTCTTCAATGCCCATCCCTTCGGCAATTTGCAGGAAAAAGTTGGTTTCCTCTTCGTCCAACTGGCCGTCCACTCGGGCCACCGCGATCAGGGCTTTGAGGTAGAGCTGGCGCTGCTCATCTGTCAAGTCGGCGTAGTTGACCATGGGGGGTGTTGCTGAGTGTGGGTTTCCTCTTCAACTTTGCCATGAAGAGCGCCGCCCGGCGTCGGTTTGGCTCTTTTTCAGCCAAGGAAAAAATCGACTAAAATAGAGAGCCTGTGTCTGCCCAGATTTCCGGTAGGGGATCGGGGTGGCGGGCACGGGTTTGATTTTGGTTTTTCTCTAACCACCCTTCACAGCTTGCGGAGCAACCCTAAGGAGCAGATACCCCATGGTCAAATTGCGGCTCAAGCGCTACGGAAAAAAACGGCAACCCAGCTATCGCATCATCGCCATCGAAAGTAAAAGCCGTCGCGAGGCCCGTCCGCTGGAGGAATTGGGCTACTACAACCCGCGCACCAAAGAGACGGTTTTGGAGACGGCGGGCCTGCTCAAATGGTTGCGTTGTGGCGCTCAGCCCACGGAGACCGTGGAGGGTCTTCTCAAAAAGGCCGGCATCTACGAGATGCTGAAAGCAGGAGAAGGCGGAGTGGTTGCCTCGATTCGCATCCCGGCCATCGCCAAGCCTGAAGCTGGGATCCCTGAGCCAACAGAAGAACCTGCTACGGAAGCTCCTGAACCCGATGCAGAGCCGGCTGTGGCAGAGGCTGGATCCCTGCCAGAATCGAGCCACCAAGAATCTGCAATTGAAGAGCCACGGGTCGAAGAAGCAGCCAAAGCCTAGGATAAGGACTTCGTCCCGCTGACGCCATCGGTTAACCTTTTGGCTATAGGCTCGGCTTGAACCCGTTTTTCCTTGCCAGACGCCCATGCCAGACTACAAAGCCCTTGTCCATCTTTTGATCGAGCCGTTGCTCAGCTCATCTGGGCTGCAGATGGACGTGGAAACCACCTGTGGCGGGCGCAAGGTATGGCTGCGGCTGGCCTTTGACCCTAAGGATCGCGGGCGGGTATTCGGGCGCGGCGGGCGCACTCTGCAGGCGATTCGGCAGGTGATGATGGCGGCAGCCCAGTTGGCGGGCCAGTCTTTGTACATCGACATCTACGGCGAGGCAGGAGAGCGGGAATGAGCCAGATCCTCACCTTTTTGGGTAAGGGGGGCACAGGCCGGAGCACGTTGGCGGTGGCAGCAGCGCGGGCAGCAGCCCAACAGGGGCGGCGAGTGCTGTTGGTGGGCCATCAGGCGGGGCCGGCGCTGGAGATGCTCTTGGGCGGGATCCCACTTGCCGGGGAGCCGGTGACCATTGCTGCCAATTTGAGCGTGGTGCAGTTGCGCACAACTCAGCTTCTGGAACAACACTGGACGGCGGCCAAAGAGCTGGAAGCCCGATATGTGCGCACTCCCTTTTTCCGGGAGATCTACGGTCAGGAGCTGGGGGTGTTGCCGGGCATGGATCAGGCGCTGGCCCTGGAAGCGCTGCGCCGCTACGATGCCAGCGGCCAATACGACTGCATTCTCTACGATGGGCCGGGGGATCTGACCACCTTGCGGGCTTTTGGCATCCCGGAGGTGGCCAGCTGGTACTGGCGGCGGGCTTCCCAGGCTTTTCTGGGATCCGACTTGGCCAAAACCCTGCGCCCTTTTGCCGAGCCGTTGCTGCGGTCGGTCAGCACCGTGGAGTTCTCGTCTTTAGAGGATCTGTCGAATCGGCTGGGGGGGATGACCAACATTTTCGAGCAGGGGCGGCAGGCCATCGCCGATCCGCGCCGCGTGTTGGCCCACCTGGTGACCACCCCGGATCCGATGGCCGTCCAAACCGCCCGTTACCTCTGGGGCAGCGCTCAGATGGTGGGGCTGACGGTGGGCGGCCTCTGGGTCACCCCTCTGGCTCCGGGCGAGGTCTCGGCTGCCGATTTTTTCCCCTTGACCGTACGCACACTTCCCCTGCGTCAAGGATCCGATTGGTCAGCTTTGGAGGCAGCGGTGGGGGGCATATTCGCCGTGCCGGATGTGCCGCCGCCCGTGGCCATCGACGAGGGAGCGCGTACAGTCAAGCTGTTTATTCCCGGCTTCAGCAAGGCCCAGATCGAGCTGAGCCAGTCGGGCCCGGAGCTGACCATCACCGCCGGGGATCAGCGGCGCAATTTGTTCTTGCCTCCCAGCCTGGCGGGTCGGCAGGTGGCCGGGGCCAAGTTTCAAGAACCCTTCTTGGTCATCAGCTTCGGCTAGGCCATCACGCCAGCGGAGGAGAAGGCGATGTTGGCCAAACGGATCATTCCCTGTCTGGATGTGGCGGCGGGGCGGGTGGTCAAAGGGATCCAGTTTGTGCAGTTGCGCGATGCCGGGGATCCGGTGGAGCTGGCCCAGGCTTATGATCGGGCGGGGGCGGACGAGCTGGTCTTTCTGGACATCACCGCTACCCACGAGGAGCGGGAGATTTTGCTGGAGGTGGTGCAGCGCACGGCGGAGCAGGTGTTCATCCCCCTCACGGTGGGAGGTGGGATCCGCGATGTGGAAGGGATCCGGCAACTGTTGCGGGCCGGGGCCGACAAGGTAAGCCTCAACTCGGCGGCAGTCCGGGATCCGGATCTGGTCACCCAGGCCAGCCGTCAGTTTGGATCCCAGTGCATCGTGGTGGCTATCGACGCCCGCGCCAAACCAGGGGGATGGGAAGTGTACGTGCGCGGGGGGAGGGAGCCGACGGGGCTGGACGTGGTGGAGTGGGCCAAAACCGTGGCCGAGCGAGGGGCAGGGGAGATCTTGCTCACCAGCATGGACGCCGACGGCACCCAAGCGGGCTACGACCTGGAGCTGACCCGCCGCGTGGCCGAGGCGGTGGCGGTACCGGTGATCGCCTCAGGGGGGGCGGGAGACTGTGCCCACATCCGCCAAGCTCTGCAGGAGGGGGGGGCAGAGGCAGCCCTGTTGGCTTCTCTGTTGCACTACGGCCAGTTGACGATTGCCCAGATCAAAGCCGATTTGGCCGCCCACGGCATTCCGGTGCGCTGCTAAATCTTGGGGGGTTGCCCATGCAGGATCTGGCCGATCTCTTGCCCCATGTCAGCCGCCTTGCAGAAGCAGCCGGGCAGGCCATTCTGGAGATCTATCGGCAAGAGCAGATCCAAGTCAGGGACAAGACCGACTTCTCCCCCCTCACTGAAGCAGATCTGGCCGCCCACCACCTGATCCTGCGGGGCCTGCAAGATCTAACTCCGGGGATCCCCGTGCTGTCGGAAGAATGCGGCGGGATCCCCTATTCGGAGCGGCAACAGTGGCGGCAGTTCTGGCTGGTGGATCCCCTAGATGGCACGCGCGAGTTTATCGGGCGCAACGGCCAGTTCACGGTCAACATCGCCCTCGTCGAGGCGGGGATCCCCATCTTAGGCGTCGTCCATGCCCCGGCTCTCGGCCTTACCTACAGGGCAGCGCAAGGGCTGGGGGCCTACAAAGGCAAAGAGCCCATCCGGGCCCGCCCCCCCGCCCAGGCTCCTCTGCAGGTGGTGGCCAGCCGTTCCCACCGCAGCCCGGAGACGGAGCAATTCCTGGAGCGGCTGCGACGGCGCTACGGTTCTCTCGAAGTCAAGTCTGTGGGTAGCGCCCTCAAGTTTTGCCTGGTGGCCGAGGGATCCGCCCATCTCTACCCCCGCTTTGGCCCCACCCTGGAATGGGATACCGCCGCCGCCCACTGTATCGTCGAGCAGGCGGGGGGAAGTGTCACGAACTTGCAAGGGGATCCCTTGCGCTACAACAAACCAGAGCTGCACAACCCGCCCTTTGTAGCAGCTGCCGAAGGCGTTACCCAACTGTGGCAGGAGCTGGTTCCCTAGAAAGCCTACATGCCCATCTCGGTCGGGTTAAAGCCATCCGGGAACTTCGTGTACTCGTCGTAAAGGGCGCCACGGAAGTGGGTGTTGGTGATGATGGCTCCGCGCAGATCGGCGCCAATGCGCAGATCGGCCCGGTTCAGCTCTGCTTCGCTAAGGTCAGCCCTGAGCAACTTAGCCCGGTAGAGGTTGGCCCCCCGCAGATCCGCCTTCACCAACTTAGCTCCGATTAGGTTCACCCGTCGCAGCTTGGCTCCGCGCAGGTCGGCTCCGGAGAGATCCGCCCCTGCCAAATCCGCCTCGCGCAGATCCGCCCCACTCAAATCGGCATCCCGCAGAATGATGCCCCTCAAGTTCGCACCGCTCAACTGGGCTCCGCTCAAGTTGGAGCCAGAGAAATCCCGCTGGCCAGACGCATAAGCCTGCAACAGTTGCTTGGCATCTAAAAGAGGCTTGATACTCGCTGTTGTCATCGCTGTTGGTTCTCTCGCAAAAACGCAGGAAGGCTACCTTAACCCAAGCTCCCCCCCCTGCCAGAAGCAGGCCGAGAGCTCTTCTGGGCTAGCTTACCACTCTGTGTCCCCCCGGTAAGGACACCCCAACCCACCTAAGCCAAGAGGAAACATGCCCCAGGAACTCAGGCAGACACGGCCTCCCATTGTTCAAAGCTGGTCGATTTCGCGGCGCAGATTTTCCAACTCCGCATCTACCTCGCTTTCAGCCGAGGCAGCAGATTGGGCTTGCGGCAAAACTTTCCGCTCTCCGGCGGGCAATTGGCCCTGCATCGCCGCTTTCAGCATCATCAGCTCGTGATCGACATCCGACCCACCTGCTTCCAAAGCGGCAAACTGGTTCTCCAAGTTGTCCACCGCCAGCTCCGCCACCGCCGCCGACTGAGCTTCCAGGGAGTTCACCTTCTCCTCCATGCGCTCGAAAGCCGCGAAGGCACTGGTGGCGTCCACCCGTCCGATGACCTGGTTAATTTGTTGAGAAGCCTTGGCAGCGCGGGCCCGGGCGATGAGCATATCTTTCTTGGTCTTGGCCTCGGCGATTTTGCTCTCCAGCTTGGTCATGTTGGCCTTTAAGACCTCCACCTGCTTGGTCTGCTCATCCAACTGCCGCTTCAGGCTCTGGGCAGTTTCGGCAAAGGTTTTCTTGCGCACCAGCGCTTCGCGGGCCAGGGCTTCGTTGTTGTTGCGCAGGGCCAACTCGGCCCGTCTTTGCCACTCGTCAACGTTCTGCTGCGCTTGCTCATACTGCCGCTCGATCCGCTTCTGGGCAGCAATGGCCTGGGCAACCGCTTGCCGCATTTGGTAGTGATCCTCCGACATGTCCTGAATGGTTTGGTTCAGGATTTTCTCCGGATCTTCGGCGCTGCTGACCAGCGCGTTGATATTGGATCTGATGATTCGGCTGACCCGATCGAACAATCCCATCGGTTGTTTCCCCCTCTAGCAGTCTGACCTAATGCTACCCTTGCCGTTCCGGTGCCTTCCAGTGCTTCTACCCCAGTATAGGGATCCCTGGCCGAGATCCGAGGAAATGGGTCAGAGGGGATCCTGCCCCAGCCTTTATGTCTTATCCCCGGATCTCGGTGGATTGCACCGGACTAC
>NZ_JANSJI010000074.1:0-2018 GCF_047462475.1 Synechococcus sp. H55.11 | reverse complement strand
GAGATTCCCCCGCTCCCCGGAGCAATGCCGGGCATGCTGGGCCGTCTGAAGTTGGCAGGAGAAACCCGCCAAGCCCTGCTCCTGCCCCAAGCAAACCTGGTAGAACAGTTCGGCCTTACGGGCGTGTACCGGCTGGTGGACGGCAAGCCGCTGTTTACGCCCGTGGTGGTGGGATCCCGCTATGGGGATCAGGTGGAGATCCACAGTGGGCTACAGCCTGGAGACGAGGTAATCCAGGAAGCGGCTGCCGTCCGGGCTAGATCCTTCTGAAAACTGTTTCCTAGGACAGAAGCCCAGAGTTCTGCTGACTTTCTTGATTTCCACCGGGCTTGCGGGGCTTTCGCCGCTGCGACCTTGTCGGGCTGAGGCGGCGGAAAGAAGTCCCTCACCGCCCTGAAGCTTTTCTCCTCGCCCCGCTTGCAACAGCGTCGCAGAGTGATGGCTACGGAGCGGGCAAGCTTCTTGATCTGGGTGGGAGAAAACCGTCCTCTGGGCTGCGCCTGGGAACCCTGGGAGCGACCCAGAACCTGAACCCGTCTTGGTAAATCCAGTTTCTTTTTGGGTATACTTCCGCTATACTCATCTCGT
Source organism: Synechococcus sp. H55.11 (assembly GCF_047462475.1). Classification (NCBI taxonomy): domain Bacteria; kingdom Bacillati; phylum Cyanobacteriota; class Cyanophyceae; order Synechococcales; family Synechococcaceae; genus Synechococcus; species Synechococcus sp. H55.11. The sequence continues at coordinate 1,430 of NZ_JANSJI010000074.1, read as the reverse complement.
ACAGATTCCGAGTTCCTTCCCCTGAAGATGACCTGCCGCGCTCCCTTTTTTGGCTACTTTAGCTTTCCCTGGCAACGACCAGGGCGGAAGGGTGGCGCGTAAACCATAGAGCCTAGGTTTACCCGAGTCAGTCCTGAAGCCCTGAGCCCAGTGCCAGGGCTTTTTTGATGGCTCGATGCTCCATTCCCTCACTTCCCATCCCTTGCACACAATCTTGCCCACGATGAAGGACAGTTCTATGCCCCCCCAAACCGACAACTGCAACATCCAAGAGGTGACTCCCTTGATTGCCCCTGCTGCTGTCAAGGCCAAGCTGCCGCTGACGGAAACGGCAGCCCAAGTGGTGCTCTCCACGCGGCAAGCCATCCGCGACATCATCCACGGGCGGGATCTCCATCGCTTGGTGGTGATTGTCGGCCCCTGTTCCATCCACGATCCCGAAGCGGCCTTGGAGTATGCCCACCGCCTCAAGCGGGTGGCCGATCGAACCCGCGAGCACCTGGTGATTGTGATGCGCACCTATTTTGAGAAGCCGCGCACCACAGTGGGCTGGAAGGGCCTCATTAATGATCCCCACCTGGACGGCTCCTGCGATATTGCCACTGGCTTGCAACTGGCCCGTTCCATCCTATTGCAGATCAACGAGCTGGGCTTGCCCTGTGCCACAGAAATGTTGGATCCGGTAACTCCCCAATACACCGCAGACCTGGTGAGCTGGGCGGCCATCGGCGCCCGAACCATCGAAAGCCAGACCCACCGGGAAATGGCCAGTGGCCTCTCTATGCCCGTGGGCTTCAAAAATGGCACCGACGGGCGGCTGGAAATTGCCCTCAACGCCATTCTCTCCGCCAGTCACCCCCACAGTTTTCTGGGCATCGGCCAAGACGGCATGACGGCCCTGGTGAAAACCACCGGCAACCCAGACCGGCACATTGTGTTGCGCGGCGGCGGCGGCAAGACCAACTACGGCCCGGAAGATGTGGCGCGGGCGGCGCTGCTGATGAAGGATCAAGGGATCCCGCGCTCGGTGATGGTGGACTGCTCCCACGACAACTCCCACAAAGACTACCGCCAGCAGGGAGCCGTCTGTCGGGCAGTGCTGCGGCAGTACCAAGCAGGGCAGCGGGCCTTGATGGGGCTGATGCTGGAGAGCAACCTCAACCCAGGCAAGCAAACCTGGCAGGAAGGGGCACCACTCAAGTACGGCGTTTCCATCACCGACGGCTGCATCGGCTGGGAGGAGACCGAGGATCTGTTGCAGGAGATGGCAGCAGTCGTAGCAGGGAAAACCTTGGCTTTGAATCACTAAAAAAGCCCCGCAAGACCCAAGCAAGGCAATAAAGTTGTGCTCGGCAGCAGTGCAACTCCCCTCTCCCTCTGGGAGAGGGGCTGGGGGTGGTCGCGTGAGCGGCGCGGAGCGCTTGGGCTGA
>NZ_JANSJI010000073.1:15674-31343 GCF_047462475.1 Synechococcus sp. H55.11 | reverse complement strand
CCTGAGCAAAACTTGCCGCGCAGCATCGTGAAAACTTTATCCCGCTGGCGCAAGCCGTAGTTAAAGGCATACGATCCGATTGCCCAGCTATTGGCGATCACCGGCAGCCTGGTAGTTATAGCCATCTCAAATGGTAATAAAACATTTCTCTGCGTCGTCATTACTACGCAATGCTGTCGCGAACGCGCCGCTCTAACTCCCCTCTCCCTCTGGGAGAGGGGCTGGGGGTGAGGGCCAGCGGCAAAGTGTCTTCGTCTTGTTTGAAACGACTATATGCCCCTTGGCTAGACGGCTGCCTCAAAGGGATCCGCGCTGCGCTGAAGCTGGGTGGATAATTTGGGAATCACCTGCAGCTTGAACTGTTGCTCGAAGGCCTTTTTCTTCTCGTTCAAGCTCCACAGCTCCAGGGCACAGTCGTCGTTGGGATGCCTGGGATCCAAAATCAGCTCCATCTGGCGGGGGCCTTCTCCCAGAAGCTGAAAGCGGCAGTGGAGCCCTTGGATGGCCTGCAGGCGGCGGCGATCCAGAGCACAGGCCATGCGCAACAAGGGGCTAAGTTCCAACACCACTTGGCGATCCCGCTCGTCGCTGAGGCGCTGGAAGTTCTCGTGCTTCTTCTTGGGGGGCGACTTGCGGTGGTAGCGGGCCAGGTTGGCGATCACCTCCACCTCTTCTTCGTTAAAGCCCAACAGCTCCCCGTGGCGGATCAGATAGTAGGAGTGCTTGTGGTGGGCGGCATGGCTGATGAAGTGGCCGCAGTTGTGCAGCATGGCGGCCGCCCAGAGAAGAGCCCGCTCCCGGGATCCCCAGGAGTGCAGGATGCCGCGGGTTTGATCGAAAAGGCTGAGGGCAAACTCCGCCACCCGCTCGGCATAGGGGATCTCCACCTGATATTTTTCCGCCAACTTGAGGACGCTGCGCCGCCGCACCGAGCTGTGGTAGCGCAGCCGATCTTCAATGAGCCCCTGGCCGATCATCCAATCTACGATCAGCCCTTCCCGCAGCGCCCGCTCGCAAAACTGGATCCGCTCCACCCCCAGCAGGCTCATCACCTCCTCCAAGATGACCGCCCCGGCCAGGATGATCTCCCCGCGTCTTTCTCCCAGACCGGGCAGCTTTTGCCGCTCGGCTACCGTGAGAGAGCGCAGCTCTTTGACATAGCCCCGCAGGGCTTCCAGGCTGAACTCATACCCCTGCAGGCGAGTGGGGGGAGCACCCAAGCGGCGGCGGGCATCCAACTGGGCCAGGCACTCGATGGTGCCGGAGGTGCCCACCAAGGTCAGGGATCCCGGCTGTTGGGAAGCAGCAACGATGCGCCTCATCTGCTCGATGGGAGCTTCCAGCATGCCGCGGATGTGTTGTCGCAGGGCCTGCAGCTCGGCAGGGGTGGGTGGGTCGTGGCGCAAAAACGCTTGGGTCAGGCGCACCGCTCCCACCTTGATGCTGCGCAGGAACTCCGGCTCTTGGCCGTTGCCCAGAATCAGCTCGGTGGAGCCGCCACCGATATCCACCACCGCGTGCAGCCGGTTGTGGAACTCCATGGCCGAGAGCACGCCCAGGTAGATGCGGCGGGCTTCCTCCTGGCCTGAGATCAGCTCTACCCGCAGGCCCAGCTCCCGCTCGATCCGCTTCAAAAACTCCGGCCCATTGGGGGCTTCGCGCACGGCACTGGTGGCCACCGCAACAATATCTTGCACCTGAAAGCTTTCAGCAAGGCGGCAAAACCGCTCCAGAGCCACCCGCGCCCGTTCCATGGCGGCAGGCGTCAGGGCGCCTGTCTGGCTGCAAAACTCTCCCAGGCGGACGGTGGCTTTTTCGCGGGAGATGATGGTGAAGCTGGGGATGTGGGGGTTGATGCGCACCACCACCATGTGCAGGGAGTTGCTGCCCACATCGATGGCGGCGATAACCGGAGCAACTCCAGATTCAGAAGAGGAGACCGGTTTCGCTTCAGAGGCGGCGGCAGAGCGTTCGGCAAGGTTGGCGAGCGAAGAGACCATGAATCGAAGGGGTTGCCACACTTCTAGAATACTGTGTGCTTTCCCCCCTTTTTCCTGGCCGGGTTGTGGACTGAGGTTCAAGGGGGCAATTCCCCCCGCCTGGGATCCCGTCTGCCCTGGGCTCAGCCTAAGATAGGGACACGGATAGTCGTTTTTTTGTCGTTAAGCGGGTTCCGATGTCTCAACCAGCCGCGTCGCCTCAGCAGGCCAACAGCCCTCTCAAGCTGCTGCGTACCCACGAATCTCCCAAGCTGGAGCGCATCCGCCACACCACTTCCCACGTTTTGGCGATGGCGGTGCAAAAGCTGTTTCCCAAGGCCCAGGTCACCATCGGCCCGACGACCGACTACGGCTTCTACTACGACTTTGACCATCCCCAGCCCTTCACGCCGGAAGATCTGGAGCGCATCAAAAAAGAGATGCAGGCGATCATCAAGAAAGGCTTGCCGGTGATCCGCGAGGAGGTGAGCCGGGAAGAAGCCAGGCGCCGCATTGAAGCCCTCGGCGAGCCTTACAAGTTGGAGATCCTGGACAGCATCCCCGAAGGCGAGCCGATCACCATCTACCATCTGGGGGACGAGTGGTGGGATCTCTGTGCCGGCCCCCACGTGGAAAACACTAAGGAGATCAACCCCAAAGCTTTTGACCTGCTCAGCGTGGCCGGCGCCTATTGGCGGGGGGACGAGACCAAGCCCCAGCTTCAACGCATCTACGGCACCGCCTGGGAGACGCCGGAGGAGCTGAAGGAATACAAGCGGCGGCTGGAAGAGGCCAAACGGCGGGATCACCGCAAGCTGGGCAAGGAGCTGGGCCTTTTCATCTTTTCCGACGAGGTGGGGCCGGGCCTGCCCCTTTGGACCCCCAAAGGAACTACCCTGCGCTGGGTGCTGGAGGATTTTCTCAAGCAGGAGCAGCTCAAGCGGGGCTATCTGCCGGTGGTGACGCCCCACATCGCCCGCGTGGATCTGTTCAAGATCTCCGGCCACTGGCAAAAGTATCGGGAAGACATGTTTCCCCTGATGGCGGAAAGCGAAGAAGCGCGGGCGGCGGAGCAGGGCTTTGTCATGAAGCCGATGAACTGCCCTTTTCACATCCAAATCTATAAATCGGAGCTGCGCTCCTACCGCGATTTGCCGCTGCGCTATGCCGAATTCGGCACCGTCTATCGCTACGAACAATCGGGAGAGCTGGGAGGGTTAACTCGCGTTCGCGGCTTCACAGTGGACGACGCCCATTTGTTTGTCCGCACCGATCAGTTGGAAGAAGAGTTTCTCAAGGTTGTCGATCTCATTCTGGTTGTTTTCGAGAAGCTCAAACTCAAAGATTTTCGCGCCCGCCTCAGCTTCCGCGATCCCAAGTCCGATAAATACCTGGGATCCCCGGAAGAGTGGGACATGGCCGAAAATGCCATTCGGCGAGCGGTGGAGAAGCTATCAATGCCGCATTTTGAAGGGATTGGGGAGGCGGCTTTCTACGGGCCAAAGCTGGACTTTATTTTCCGCGACGCGCTGGATCGGGAGTGGCAGTTGGGCACGGTGCAGGTGGATTATCAAAACCCGCAGCGCTTTGATTTGTACTATGTAGCCGAAGACGGATCCCGGCAGCGGCCGGTGATGATCCACCGCGCTCCCTTTGGCTCGCTGGAGCGGCTCATTGGGATCCTCATCGAGGAATATGCCGGGGATTTTCCTTTCTGGCTGGCACCGGAACAGGTGCGCATTTTGCCCGTTTCCGACCAATACCTGGGCTATGCCACCCAGGTGCGGGATCACCTGCGGGAACAGGGGATCCGCGTCCACATCGATGCCGACAGCGACCGCCTGCCCAAAAAGATCCGCAACGCCGAGAAGGCCAGGATCCCCTTCATGCTCATTGTGGGAGAACAAGAACAGGCAACCGGCACAGTGAGCGTGCGCCAGCGCCACGGCCAAGACCTGGGATCCCTGACGGTGGCGGAGTTCCTGGCCCAGGCGCGAGCGCTGGACTAGCGGCGGTTAGGCTACCTGTTCCAGCAGCAGCTTCTCGTTTGAATCTGGTTGAAATGTCCATAGTCGTTTCAAACAAGGTTAAGACTCTTCGCTGCCGTCCCAAGCGCTCCGCGCCGCTGACGCGTTCGCCTTTGCCGGCAGGGGGTGTTGGTACCCCCGACCCCTCTCCCGCAAGGGGAGAGGGGAGCTAGAGATCAACCAGCAAGCTGTTTCATAACCGTTTGCAATGACTATAGTCACTTTGAACCGAGGTGAAACAGCCTGTCGATCTAAGCCGTTCTCCTGCCCATACGATTGTAGACAACAGCACTATCAACTGTAGCCCTTACTACAGTATTGCTTCCTTCATCGGAGATACACTTTTAGGCATCTGCAGCCTGACTCCAGAGCGACGGCTCAAGGATAGATCCGATGCCCAAAACGCTGTTTAAAGTTGACCTGACCAAGCCGATGGATCAACAGGATCTGCCAGGTCACAACCGCTGGCATCCTGACATCCCTGCGGTGGTTTCTGTGAACCCCGGCGAAGTCTTCCGAATTGAGTGTAAAGACTGGACGGATGGACAAATTAAGAACAACGATGATCCTTCCGACATTGAGCAGGTTGACCTAAGTGTTGTTCATGTTTTAAGTGGGCCTATTTGGGTTAACGGCGCCCAGCCTGGAGATATCCTGATCGTCGATCTGCTGGACATTGGGCCACTGCCGGGAGACGAGTGGGGGTTTACGGGTATTTTTGCCAAAGAAAATGGCGGAGGATTCCTCACCGATCATTTTCCCAATGCGGCCAAGGCCATCTGGGATTTTCAGGGTATTTACACCACTTCCAGACACATTCCTCATGTGCGCTTTGCCGGCATTATCCACCCTGGCCTCATCGGCTGCGCTCCATCCCACAAGTTGCTGGCAACTTGGAACAAGCGGGAGGCTGAGCTGGTTGCTTCGGCTCCTGATTTGCGCACTTACGGCGCGGGCCTATCTGGTAATCAGCCTGTGCTGGCCGCCTTGCCCAATCCCAAGAACGCGATTTTGGGAACCCTGCCCAAGTCAGAGTATGAGCGGGTTGCTGCCGAAGCGGCCCGGACGGTGCCCCCACGGGAGCACGGCGGTAACTGCGATATCAAAAACTTGTCTAAGGGAACACGGATCTACTTTCCGGTTTACGTGGAGGGTGCCAAGCTGTCGATGGGAGATATTCACTTCTCACAAGGGGACGGAGAGATCTCTTTTTGTGGCGCCATTGAAATGTCAGGCTATATCGATCTCCATGTTGATCTAATTAAGGGTGGCGTCGAGAAGTACGGATTGGTTAATCCCATCTTTAAGCCTGGCCCTGTAGAGCCGCGTTACTCAGAATATCTTGTCTTTGAGGGCATTTCTGTGGACGAGTTTACAGGTAAGCAACATTATATGGATGTTCACATTGCTTACCGACGTGCCTGCTTAAATGCCATCGAATATCTGAAAAAGTTTGGCTTTACGGGAGAACAAGCTTATCTCCTGCTTAGTTCTGCACCCGTGGAGGGCAGGGTGAGCGGGATCGTCGATATTCCTAATGCTTGCTGTACGGTGGCCGTTCCTACACAAATCTTCGAGATAGATATCCTACCCAGGTAAATCCTTAGCTGTTCTTAGATGTTTCGAGCCATCTTGATATCTTTCTCAAGTGTTGGAGTAAGAAGATGCCCCTGTATGAGTTTAAGTGTCAAAGCTGTGGTGAGTTTGAGTTATGGCGACCTCTGTCTCAATACCGGGATCCAGCGTACTGCCCCACTTGTAAGCAAGTGGGTAAGCGTCTTATTTCGGTTCCCATGATTCAACTTTCTAGTTCCTTGCCAGCTCCAAAGGGTGAAAGAGAACCTAAGTTGATCAGGCGGGAACAGCACTCAAACTCTGACTCAAACTCCCGAAGGTATCGACTCCAATCTTGTGGGCGACCCTGGATGTTGCATCATTAGTCGTTTGTGGGCTGGTCAGACCAGATGAAGGAGCCCTGCAGACAATAGCAGCTATCAGGAGCCACAGCCCTGCTTTATTCGGCTGGGAAGCAACATGATGAATCAGCGCTTTATTTCATTTATTGGTGATTCGTAAGGGCCGCCTTGTGGGCGAACTCGCGCCCAAAGAGGCCACTGAAGAGCGTCTGGAACTGCTGATGGGAGATACCCAGGATTTTTCAGCAGCTCAGGAAAAGTTGGGGGTAGTTTGAGAAGACCCTGTTGCCCGCTCTTGGGCCAAGGCTGCCCGCCGCTGCTCCAAGTCTTGCGGGGAGATGCGCCCGTAGGTGACGCTCAGCTCCGCCAGCCGCTGGGCCAGCTCCGGCCGCAGCATCTCCTCGCGGTAGCGCCAGGCCCAGTTGTTCTCGGCCCTGCCGGGGAAGTTCATGCGCGCCTCTGCCCCCAGGCCCATCACATCCTGCAGGGGAATGATGGCCAGGTCGGCCACGGAAGCCAGGGCCAGGCGAATCAGATCCCAGTGGATGCCGTCAGATCCCTGGCAGCCCAGGTAGCGCAACAGATTTTGTTTTTCCCACTCCGGGCGTTCTGGGTCATGAAACCAGCCCACCACGGTGTTGTTGTCGTGGGTGCCGGTATAGACGACGAAGTTGCGCTCATAACTATGGGGCAAATAGGGGTTATCGGGCCCCGAGCCAAAGGCAAAGAGCAGCACTTTCATGCCGGGCAAGCCAAATTGATCCCGCAGTTGCAACACTTCCGGTGTGATGTCCCCCAGGTCTTCGGCAATGACCGGAATTTCCCCCAGCCGGTCGGCCAACGCCTGAAAGAAGTCGGCCCCCGGCCCTTTCTGCCACTCGCCTTCTACTGCTGTTTCCGCCTCGCCAGGGATGGCCCAGTAGCTCTCGAAGCCGCGGAAGTGGTCGATGCGGACGCAATCCACCTGCTTGAGAATGGCCTGGATGCGCCGGATCCACCAGTCGTAGCCGCGAGCCTTGAGCACCTCCCAGTTGTAGAGAGGGTTACCCCAGCGCTGACCGGTGGGGCTGAAATAGTCGGGGGGCACACCAGCTACCTGCAGGGGCCGTCCCTGCTCATCCAGGTGAAACAGCTCGCGGTTGGCCCACACATCGGCACTGTTGGGGGCGACATAGATGGGCAAGTCGCCGATCAGCCGCACCTGATGCCGATGGGCATACTCCCGCAGGGATCCCCACTGTTGGGCAAATAGGTATTGCCAAAACATCTGTTGGGTAATGGCATCGGCATAGCGGTCGCGGGCCTCTTGCAAGGCCAGGGGATCCCGTTGTGCCAGGGCCGGATCCCATTGGGTCCACTCCTGGTCACCATACACCTCTTTGAGGGCCATGAACAGAGCGTAGTCCGGCAGCCAGTCGGCCTCGGCAGCACAGTAGGCTTGAAAGGCTTCCCAGTCGGCGGCGGTGGCCTTGTCTTTGAAAGTGGCCCAGGCGCGGCGCAACAAGCCCAGCTTGAAGGGGATCGCGGCTTCGTAGTCCACCTGCTCGCCATTCCCTGCCTGGATGGCCGGCCATTGGAGCAGATCCTGCCAGCCGCTGGGTTCCAACCAACCGGCTTTGACCAGCAGCTCTGGGCTAATCAGCAGCGGGTTGCCGGCAATGGCAGAAAAGCTCATGTAGGGGGAGTTGCCCCAGCCGGTGGGCCCCAGAGGCAGCACCTGCCAGAGGCGCTGGCCGCTCTCCACCAGAAAATCCACAAACCGGTAAGCAGCCGGCCCCAGATCGCCAATGCCAAAGGATCCCGGTAGCGAGGTGGGGTGCAAGAGGATCCCGCTGAGTCTGCCCATGCGCATGGCTAAGCCTTTTTGCCCTGAGTGGTTTCACCGCCTATCGTGTCACTTTTGCAGCCCGATGGACAGCTCCAGAGGAGACAAAGTCCCAACCAAGTTGCAAAGGTGCCGGGATCCCGTCAGGCCATCTCAGGTGCAGGGCAGGCTTGGGCATACCAGTTGTAGAGGCCATCGCCGGTGGTGAGCCAAGTGTGGGGACGGGATTGGATGTGCTGCAGCGCTTTTTTCAGGGATCCCATGCGCAGAGGCTGCCCGACGATGAAGGGGTGCAGGCCAATGGCCATGATGCGGGGGGAGCGTTCCCCATCCTGCCAGAGGCGGTCGAACTGGTCGATGAGCGCTTGGGCAAAGGTTTCTGCCGGCAGGCGGGCGCTGAGACAGAGGCTGATGTCATTGGCCTCTAGCGTATAGGGGATCCCCAAGAGGGGGCCGGCGGCAGTCGGGAACCAATAGGGTTGATCGTCGTTCACCCAGTCGGTGGTGTAGCGGATCCCGGCAGCCTTGAGCAAGTCAAAGGTGTTCTCGCTAACGGAAAACCCCGGCGTCAGCCAGCCCCAAGGCCGGGAGCCCGAAACCTGCTCCAACAGGGACAAGCTGCGCTCGATCAGCTCTTGTTCGGCTGCGCGGGCCAGGCCGCTGTGGCCGGTGGAGTTGTTCCAGCCATGGGCCAGCACCGACCAGCCGTAGTGGCGGATCCCTTCGATGATGGGGGGGTAAAGCTCTACCATTTCCGCGTTCAGGGCGGCAGTTACCGGGATCCCCAGCTCGGCAAACAGCTCAAACAAGCGCCAAATGCCCACCCGATTGCCGTAGTCCCGCCAGCCGTAGTTGGCGATCTCAGGAGAGCTGGTGAGATGGGGTTGAATGGCCGTGCCCAGCCTGCCGAAGGTGAAGTGCTCGATGTTCATGACCACGTAGACGGCCACCCGCGCCTGATCCGGCAGGCTCGGCAACTTGCGGCTGGGCAGAGCTGAGTAGGCAGGCGGCAGCATCCCCCTCTCTCCAGACACTCCATACCACCTTAGCGGGCCAGCCGGCCTTTCGATTCCCCGGCAAAGGACAAAGCCCGCACCTCTTCCAGGGTAAACAGGCGACGAAACGGGATCCCCATCTCGCGGCAGCGGTCTTCTGCCCCTTCCAGCCGATCCACCAGCGCCAGGATCCCTTCCGCCTGATAACCTGCTGCCCGCACCCGCTCGACAGCCTTCAAGGCCGAGCCGCCGGTGGTCACCACATCTTCCAAGATCCACACCCGGCTGCCCGCCGGCAACTCCGGCCCCTCAATCCAGGCCTGGGTGCCGTGACCTTTGGGCTCTTTGCGCACGATCAGGGCAGGTAGGTTGGCAGGCTCAGCGTGCAGAGAAGCCAGGCTCACCGCCGTCACCAGCGGATCCGCCCCCAGCGTCATCCCGGCCACAGCTTCGGTTTCGGGAGGCAACAGCCGATGGAGCAGGGATCCCACCAGGTAGGCACCCTGGGGATGAAGGGTGACCGGCTTGCAGTTGATGTAGTAGGGGCTCTGTTGCCCAGACGTGAGAGTAAAAGATCCCTCCCGGTAAGCCAGTTGAGCAAGGAGATACAAGAGTTTCTCCCGCGCTTCCTCTGAAGAAAGGGTCAGGGGAGAGCAATCGAGAAGCAGCACAGCAGGGATCCCCTCAGACAACCACCTGAGCCATCAGTTGCTCGACCAGCAGAAGCAGTGTGTTGGCAACAGAAGCCGGCTCTTGGGCATTCAACGTGGCGTAGGGAATTGAGCCATCTTGAGGGTTCAAAAGCAACAAAATATCTTCTGGATCCCAGGCATTGGGGTGATCGACATGGGTGATCCCGATAACCGAGGGGACATTTGTCCTCGCCTTCATAAAAGCTTGGATGGCCTGGGCATTGCGAAACTGTCCGGGCAAGTGGGCGGGCACCAAAAGGATGTACCCATGGGCGCGCTTGATCAAAATATCCCACATAAAGCTAAAACGGGCCTGGCCGGGGGTGCCGTAGAGATGCAGCCACATCTCTTCTCCCTCTTCGCCAATTCTCAGGCGGCCAAAGTCCATGCTGACCGTTGTGCTCTTCTTAAGTTCTGCCACCTCATCGGTGGCCTTGCGATCCGTGTCGACCACTTCGATCTCGCTAATGGTGCGGATAAAAGTGGACTTTCCAGCCCCCACCGGCCCGGTTACAACAATGCGGAGAATATTGTCCATAGTTAGCCTCAGTCGTAAGCCCCCAGCGCAGACCCGCCTGTACAAGCTTAATGAATATTTAAGAGGAAGCTAAGCTGGTAGCGATCAGGCGTTTAAACAAAGCCTCGCTCATGCCCGTTTCTTGCTGAACAGCGTTATAGGCCACCTCAAGATAGGCTTGCTCAATAAAGGAAAGGTCGATCATACAAACTTTGCTTAGACTCATCCGCAGCTGCTCGGGCTTGCCCTCTTTGACCAGCCGGCGGCTCACCTCCTGCACAACCGTAGCCATAGCCGGCACCACGTGTTGAGGGCCGATGCCAACCCGCACATGAACTAGGCCGATTTTCCAGCGGCGCTCGGCATACTGGGGGCCCCAGTTATCCATGCCTGTGAACATTTCCTTAAACCAGTCGGCAAAAGTCTGGCCCAGCCGCTGCCGGTTATGCTTGGCAATGACAGCCGCCATCTCGGCATCGCGATCCAAATAGCCGTAAAAGGCATCCGACATTTCTGCGGCGATGCTGCTGCCCCAGTCGGCACTTTGCTGCAAAATCCTCTTATCTTCATCTGTAAATTGGGTGCGCGACATCAGGACTTGCAGCAGCTCCAGAGGTTTGATAGCCATAGTTCCCTCAAAATCAAGTCAAAATCAAACTTAGCTTCCCCACTTAGCCTCTCTACTTCATGGCTTCCGCAATGCTTGCTGCCACACGCTTCATCTCCAAAAACAGCAAGCCCTGCTTTACCTCAGCGCTGGCAATCGTCAGCAAGACAGCATCGGGGCCGCAACTGGTTAAAACTCCGTATCCTTTTTCTCCCTGCACAAAGATTCTCTCTATGGTCCCACGACCCAACTCTTTCCCAATCCGCTCCCCCAAAGAAAGCATGGCAGCAGACATGGCCGAGGTTCTTTCCTCGTCCATGCCTATGGGCAATGTGGATGCCAAGGGTAGCCCATCAGGAGTGACCACAGCCGCTCCTTGAATTTCTGGCGTGCTGGAAACGTAGTTCTGGAGAATTGCCTGCAAAGAGGATAAATTAGCCATCCTTTCTCTCCCCGCTTTCAAGTCTTTTTATCATCTTCCCGCCCACTTTACGGTTACTGATGGTCCTGCCCGCTGCAGAAGATACTGCCACAAAACCCTCTCACTTATCACGGACTCCCTTCAGTAAAGTAGCCAGTCGCGCAACCAGTGAGGGCTTGACCCGGTCGCCTCCTTCCTGGAAAGACTTAGTGCCCAGCTTTTCTTTCGCAGCTTCCAATTCCAAACTGTCTGCCACCGCTGCCGACTTATCTGAGAAAACCAGAGGCGAAGAGGGAACAATGGCCGTTGGTCTGTCACAGGGGCTGATGAGCCCCAGCTTGGCCAGGCGGGCGCAGGCATAGCGAACTTCCAGAAGATCTGCCCCCAGCAGCCGGGCCAAGTCAGTCAGCCGGCGCGAAGGCGAAACCTGCTCCAGGATCCCCCACTCCAAGGCAGAGAGCTTGTACAAGGGCAGCTCAGTGCTGGTGCGCCAGAAATAGCTGTCCGGCTGCGGCAGGTTCTCCTCAGGAAGCTGATCGAGCTTAAGCTGCTGTAGCCCTTCTAGAACCACAGCACTGGCCCCCTTGCTCAGGCCAGTCATCTCCCGATAGGGCATAGGTGAGTTAGGTAGGAAGCTGAAGTGGCCCGCTTCCAGAGCAAACAAGCTGTAGAGACCCACCTGCAGTTGGTGGCGGAAGAGCTTGGCCAAAGCTGCCGGTGAGATCAACCCTTGCCGCTGCAAACACCGCCCTAGCGGCTCTTCCAGTCCACAGAAAGAAGCCAGCTTTTCCACCACCCGCTCGCTGACCAGGCCGGAACGGGCCAACAAACTCTCCAAGCGATGCTCCTCTTCGGGGGGCAGAGCCGCAATCACCCGACCTTGATAAAACCAGATTTTGTAGATGCCGTTTGGGGCCCAGATGGAAAGTTGCCCTGTCTTGCTGCCCCTTTCGATCAGTTGCAACAGATCGGGCAGAGAAAATTCCTGGAGGTCTCCAACGATGGCCATAGCAATTCTTTAGCCTCCCTTAAGTTGAGTATTGGCGCTTTCAGGGATCCTCAAAGACACCACCATTCTCATTCGCTGATTCCCAGACAACAACCGTGTAGCGACGGCAAAGCCATCTTCGCTCAAGTACTCAACCTGGCAGCAATTTTACTGACGAACGATTTCATTGGAGAGATAGGGTCTAGGCATTGAGCTGCGTAGGATTTTGGCCTCAATTCCTATCACTATTGTGTCGCTCTGATCTAGATCCGTTACAACCATTCAGCTCATCTTTACCTAAATTAACTTCGTAAAGCCAGCGTGGGGAAATGCCATAAGATTTTACCCTGCCGGCTTATTTTTCGCGAATGGTTTTGAGAAGGGTGGAGAGGCGGCTGACCAAAGAAGGCTTAACCAGCTCCTTCTCTTCCCGAGGGTTGGGGAGAAGCTTAGAAGCCGCCGCGAGCGCAGGTTGAGGCGTAGCCGCCGAGCTGTCGCAGGGGCTGAGCAACCCCAACTTGGCCAAGCGGGCACAGGCATAGCGCACTTCCAAGAGATCTGCCTTCAGGGATTGGGCCAACTCAACCAGGTTGCGAGTGGGGGAAATCTGCTCTAGGATTGCCCACTCCAGCGGCGAGAGTTTGTACAAGGGCAGCTCGGTGCTGGTGCGCCAGAAGTAGCTGTCCGGCTGCGGCAGGTTTTCTTCCGGGCGCTGATCCAACCGAAGCTGCTGCAGCGCTTCTAGAACCACGGCGCTGGCCCCTTTGCTTAGGCCGGTCATCTCGCGGTAGGGCAGGGGCACGTTGGGCAAAAAGCTAAACTGGCCAGCTTCTAGGGCAAAGAGGCTGTAGAGCCCCACTTGCAGTTGATGGCGGAAGAGCTTGGCCAGAGCTGCTGGCGAGATCAACCCTTGCCGCTGCAGGCAAAGGCCTAGAGGCTCCTGCAAGCTGCAGAGGAAGGCCAACTCCGCCACCACCTGCTCGCTGACCAGGTTTAAGCGCACCAGCAAGCGCTCCAACCGGTGCTCTTCTTGGGGAGACAAGGCCGCCACCACTCGCCCCTGATACAGCCAAACTCGATAAATGCCAGTAGGTGCCCAAACTGACAGTTGGCCCGTTTTCTTTCCTTTTTCCATCAAATGCAACAGGTCGGCTAGGGAAAATTCCTGAAGATCTCCGAGCATTGCCATGTTTCCGCGCTCCCTCCACCGATTGGATCCCGCCTTTTCAGTATTTTCTCGGTTTTTCCCTTGCTAAGCAAGGTACAAAGTAGGACCACTGCGGGCAAGTTTGAGCTCAATTCTACACTTAGATGCTCAAAAGTTACAGCCAATTCATCTTTTCAATCAAACTTAACCAGAGTCCCCACTCTCTCGGCCTCAATGGAGCGGAAGTTGTGGCAGAAATCCAGCAAAACTTCGGAAACAGCAACAGGTAGCAGTTGAGATATTTGTAGTTTTTAACACTTTTTAACTCTGACCATCAGAAGATCCACGGGTTATAAAAGTTCGCTTGAGAAGGAGCGAATTGAGGACTACACTGAGGGAGCTAAAGGCCATGAGGCCGCCTGCTAGAGCGGGGCTGAGGCCGAGGCCGAATCCGGGCAGGAGCGCGCCGGCGGCCACCGGGATCCCGACCAGGTTGTAGGCGAAGGCCCAGAGGAGGTTTTGCTGGATTTTGCGGAAGGTGGCGCGGCTGAGGCGGATGGCTTCCACGACGTCCCAGAGGCGGTTGCGCATGAGGATGATATCGGCAGTCTCTAGGGCGGCAGCGGTGGCAGAGTGCAGGGCCATGCCCACATCGGCTTGGGCCAAGGCGGGAGCGTCGTTGATGCCATCGCCCACCATGGCAACTCTCTGGCCCTGGGCCTGCAGATCTCGGATAACCTGGGCTTTATCTGCCGGCTGCACCTCGGCAATGACGCGGATCCCTGGCACCTGTAGAGCTTGGGCCACCTGCTGGGCCACCTCGGCCCGATCCCCAGTCAGTAAGACCACCTGCAGGCCCATTTTCTGGAGCTGTTGCAGGGTTGCCTGGGCATCGGGCCGCAAGGGATCCTGCACCGCCAACAGCCCCACCAGGGATCTGTTCAGGGCCACGCCCACCACCGTTTTGACGGCTTGCAGCAGCGCCTTGGCTTGGGCCTGCGCTTCAGGAGAAAGCGGGATCCCCAGGGCGGCAAGCCCCTCTAGGGAGGCCAAGAGGACCTCTTGCCCTTCCACCCGCGCCGAGGCCCCCACTCCCGGCTGGGTGTGAAACTCGTCGGCAGAAAGCAAGGGCAGTCCCCGCTCGCGGGCGGCCCCCAAAATGGCTTGGGCCAGAGGATGGCGGGTGCCGCTTTCTACTGTGGCCGCCAGTTGCAGCAGCCGAGCCGGATCCAGGGCAGGGTCGAGGGCAAGGCAATCCGTTAGGTGCGGATCCCCCTGGGTGAGGGTGCCGGTTTTGTCGAAGACAACTGTTTGCAGGCGGTGGGTTTTCTCCAGGACATCGCCGCCGCGGATGAGCAGTCCCCGCTCCGCGCCCAGTCCGGTGCCCACCAAAATGGCTACGGGTGTAGCCAATCCCAGGGCGCAGGGGCAGGCCACCACCAGCACCGAGATGGCCAGCTTAAGGCTAAGGAGCAGAGGGGTGGGATGGGGGGGGTGATCCCCTAGGTGCAGAGAGGAGTGGAGACCAACCCCCATCAGGATCTCGCTTCCCCAGAGCGGGATCCCGATCCAGTACCAGAAGGCAAAGGTGAGAAGAGCCAGTGCCACCACGCCGTAGGTGAAGTAACCGGCCACCCGGTCGGCCACGCCTTGGATAGGGGCCTTGCGGGCTTGGGCTTCTTCCACCAGGCGGATGATCTGGGCCAGGGTGGTGTCTTTGCCGGTGCGCGTAGCCCGGCACAGCAGCAATCCCGATTGGTTGACCGTCCCGGCCACGATCGCATCCCCTGGCTGTTTGAATACAGGTAGGGATTCGCCGGTGAGCATGCCCTCGTCCACCGTGGCCTGGCCAGCAATCACTTCTCCATCCACGGGGATTTGTTCGCCAGCCCGCACCTGCAGCCAGTCCCCCACCTGCACTTGTTCGAGGGGGCACCACTCTCCCTCTGAGGTCAGGGATCCCGCAGTCTCTTGGGGTGGCACTCGGCGAGCCAAGTTGGGGCGCAGGCTCACCAAAGCTTGCAAGCTGCCGGCGGCCCGCAGACGGCTCTGCTGCTCCAGGGCCCGCCCCAGCAGGATGAAGCTGAGCAGCATCACCGGCTCGTCGAAAAAGCACTCCCAGCCCACCTGCGGGGCCAACAACCCCACCAAACTGGCCAGGTAGGCGGATCCGGATCCCAGGGCGACTAGGGTGTTCATGTTGGGGGCCAGCCGCCGCGCCGCCCGCCAGCCGTCCAGGACAAGGTTGCGGGCCGGGCCGACGAAGGTCAACGTCGCCAACCCCCAGTGCAGCCAGACGTCGTTGAGGACGGGCAAGCCCAGGCGGGCGAACAGATCCAGGTGGCCGGCAGCAGAGATGAGCAGTAAAAAAGCGGCGGTGAGGGCCTGGCGAATCTGGGCTTGGGTTTGCCGCCGCTGCCGCGCGATGGGATCAGCGGGCGCGTCCAGGGCATGATCCCATCCATCTGGGGAAGGAGCTCGACCTTGGGGAGAATCGGCAGCGCAGGAGCTGGGAAACCCCGCCTCTGTCAAGATGCGGGCCAGATGCTCGGGGT
>NZ_JANSJI010000073.1:7680-15574 GCF_047462475.1 Synechococcus sp. H55.11 | reverse complement strand
GCGCAGGAGCTGGGAAACCCCGCCTCTGTCAAGATGCGGGCCAGATGCTCGGGGTCAGGCCGGCTGCCAGGGGCAAATTCCACAAGGGCCGACTCGGTAACCAAATTAACGCTGGCTTTGACCACCCCCGGCTGATTGAGCAAGACTTGCTCGACAGTACGAACGCAGCCGGCACAGCTCATGCCGCCCACGTGGAGCAGCAGGGATCCCTCCTGAGGGAGCTCAGCCGGATCCCTTGGTCTGTCTGTCGCGTGGGTCATTGCATCTGTGGTGGCCATCTTCATCCTCACGTGGTTGACACCCTCCTAACTTGCCGCAACTGCGAGGAACTCCATAGCAGCTCTTGCGGGCAGCCCTTCTTCAAAGGAGCCTGTTCAAGGATGCTAGCAACCTCCGGGAGAGGGTGCGCAGACAGCCCCCGCCCTTGACCGTCCTTGGCAGCAGAGGGCAGGCTTTTCCCTCTGCTTTTGAGGAGAGAGACTCAGTAGAGTAATTCCAGCTAGATCAAAAACTTTGCCAGGAATTGCCCATGAAGTTCATTTTCCCTCTCTGCTTGGCCGGAGCTCTCTGGGGATCCCTATTGTCTGCCCAGGCACAGGGGATCACCCCTCTTTTCCCAGAAACTTCCCGAACTCCTATCCCGGTGGAGCCGCTGCCCCCCAGCCAGGATATTCCCACCCTGCCGATCGTGCCGGATCCCCAACCCCGACCAGCCCCCCCTGGATCCCGGAGACCGCTGCCCAGGGGCAGTTTTGAAGAGGTGAGCCGCTACTTCCGCGATCTCAACCGGGCCAAAAACCTGGCCCGCCAAGCGGCTGAAATTGCCAACGGGGGCTTGCAGCGCTACCGCGCCGAAGCTTCCATGCACGGGGCGGCCATCGACGCGCCGTTTGAAGAGTTTGCAGATGCCTGGATCTTCACCTTCCGCGGCGGCGAGCCCGGCTTTACTCGGCCCAGCATCGAAACCCAGGTGCGGGTGGATCGGCGCACCTTTCAGACCACCATCCTCTACAACGGCCCCATCCGTTCTCTGCGCTAATGGGATCCCCGCCATCCCTGGCATAATTCAGAAGAGGGCAAGGGATCCGGGGTATGACCAAGTTTGTCTTCGTCACCGGCGGAGTCGTCTCCAGCATTGGCAAGGGGATTGTGGCGGCCAGCCTGGGCCGTCTGCTCAAGTCCCGCAACTACACTGTGTCGATTTTAAAGCTGGATCCCTACATCAATGTGGATCCCGGCACCATGAGCCCCTACCAACACGGGGAAGTGTTCGTCACCGACGACGGCGCCGAGACGGATCTGGACTTGGGCCACTACGAGCGCTTCACCGACACCAACATGTCCAAGCTCAACAACGTTACCACCGGCGCCATTTACCAGGCGGTGATCTACAAGGAGCGGCGGGGCGACTACCAGGGCAGCACAGTGCAGGTGATCCCGCATGTTACGCAGGAGATCAAAGAGCGCATCCGGCGGGTGGCCCGCGAGACCAACCCCGACGTGGTGCTGGTGGAGGTGGGGGGCACGGTGGGGGACATCGAGTCGCTGCCCTTTTTGGAGGCCATCCGCCAATTTCGCAAAGATGTGGGCCGTGCCAATGTGGCCTACGTGCACGTGACCCTGGTGCCTCTCATCAGGGCGGCGGGGGAGATGAAAACCAAGCCCACCCAGCACTCGGTCAAGGAGCTGCGCTCGATCGGGATTCAGCCGGACGTGTTGGTGTGCCGCTGTGAGCAGCCCCTGCCCCGCGGCCTCAAGGAGAAGATCTCCGAGTTTTGCGACGTGCCGGTGGAATGTGTCATCCAGGCCCAGGATGCCCCCAGCATCTACGATGTGCCTTTGGTGCTGGAGCAGGAAGGGTTGGCGCAGCGAGTTTTGCAGATCCTCAACCTGGATCCGCAGCAGCCCGACCTGCGCGAGTGGGAGCTCTTGGTGCAGCGGCTGCACCACCCTCAAGAGCGGGTAGAAATTGCCATTGTCGGCAAATACGTGCGCCTCACCGATGCCTACCTCTCAGTGGCGGAAGCCCTGCGCCATGCAGGCCTGGCCCTCAATGCCGGCGTTACCTTGCGCTGGATCTCTTCTGAAGAAGTTGAGGAGCGGGGGCCAGAAGCCCTGCTGGCCGGTGTGGACGGCGTGGTGGTGCCGGGGGGGTTTGGCAGCCGGGGCATCGAGGGCAAGGTGGCCACCATCCGCCATGTGCGCGAGCGGGGCATCCCCTTCCTAGGCCTGTGTCTAGGCATGCAGTGTGCGGTGATCGACTGGGGATGCCACATTGCCGGTCTAGAGCGGGCCAACAGCTACGAGTTCGATCCCGACACCCCCCACCCCGTCATCAGCCTGCTGCCGGAGCAGAAAGATGTAGAGGATCTGGGCGGAACCCTGCGCCTGGGCCTCTATCCCTGCCGCATTTTGCCCGACACCCTGGCGGCCAAGCTCTACGGCGAGGCCATCATCTACGAGCGCCACCGCCATCGCTACGAGTTCAACAACGCCTACCGCAGCCTATTGCTGGATTCCGGCTACGTCATCAGCGGCGTCTCGCCCGATAACCGCCTGGTGGAAATCATCGAGCTGCCCAGCCACCCTTTCTTCATTGCCACCCAGTTCCATCCCGAGTTTCGCTCCCGCCCCAACCGCCCCCATCCCCTCTTTTTGGGATTGATCCAAGCTGCCCTGCACAACCGTTCCCGGCCGCAAGCCTTGCAGTTGCAGAACACAGGGCAGTTATCTGGTTAAGTTATCCAAGGGTTGTTGTTTCCAGCGCGCCATGCCCCGCCACCGGAAGAAGTCGGATTTGCCGAGCAAAATCTGTCTCACCTGCGGCAGGCCCTTCACCTGGCGCAAGAAGTGGGCCGACTGTTGGCCGGAGGTGAAATACTGTTCTGAGCGGTGTCGCAACCATCGCTCCAAGGGATCCCGATCCTCCTAGACGTCTGGGGCAGATAATGGGGTCGTCAAAGGGGGGTGGCATGCGGTTTCTCAAGTGGCTCTTGCACAATCCTCACGAAACGGAAGAGGAGGATCCCTTTCTGCGGGCCATTACCCGCCTAGAAAGTCTGATCTCGAAGCTGCTTTCCATCTTGATGATCGGGCTGATTGGGGTGGCCGTGGTGGATTTGGCCCGCTTCCTGGTGGCCGATCTGCTGCAGGAGCCGACTGGCTTTTTCTCCACCACTTTGATCGAGATCTTCGGCCTTTTTTTGAATATCCTGATCGCGCTGGAGATTCTGGAGAACATTACCGCCTACTTGCAAAAGCAGGTGGTGCAGGTAGAGCTGGTGATTGTGACTTCTTTGATCGCGGTGGCGCGCAAGATCATTATTTTCGATTTTGAGAAGCTGGGGGGCCTGGATCTCATTGGGCTGGCAGCAGCGACGCTAGCTCTCTCCGTCAGCTACTGGCTGGTGCGACGAGCCAAGCCTTGATCCCTGTCGAGCGAAGGGCGGGCCTGGACAAATCCTGATAGGATAGGGGCGGAGCTTTCTGGCAAGAGAGATGCGCGTGCCCTCAGGGGTTGCCCACCTGTTGAAGCTAGCTGTGCTGGCGGTGCTGCTTTGGGTGGGATCTGGCTTTCTTCCCGCTCTGGCCCGCCCGCATTCTTCTTACGATTTGCTCCTGGCACAACAGTTGGGCAAAACCGTGAAAACCTACAACAGTCCCCCGCCAATGGTGATCGACCCGGCCAAGTCCTATACAGCCACGCTGGAGACCACCGCCGGCACGATGGTTTTGGAGCTGTTCCCACAGGAAGCTCCCCTTGCCGTCAACAACTTTGTCTTCTTGGCCAATGATCACTTCTACGACGGCGTCATCTTTCACCGGGTCATTCGGGGCTTCATGATTCAGGGCGGGGATCCCACTGGCACGGGGCGAGGCGGGCCAGGCTACCGCTTTCCCGATGAGCCGGTGCAGCGCCCCTACACGCGAGGAACCTTGGCCATGGCCAACGCCGGCCCCAACACCAATGGCAGCCAGTTCTTCATCATGCATGCCGACTACCCGCTGCCGCCCAACTACACGATCTTCGGCCAACTGATCGAGGGGGAGGACGTGTTGGATAAAATTGCCACGGCGCCCACAGGCCCTCAGGATCGCCCGCTGAATCCGGTCGCGATCAAGTCTGTTCGTATCTCGGAATCGAACTAGGTTGGGCCAATCCGGCGAAACAGTTTGGTTAAATTAACTTGGCCTCTGGCCCCATTTTTGCAACTTGCTCTATGGGGGACTCAGTTATGGAGTTCGCTAGGCCCCGGCGAATGTCCCCCCGCATTCTAGTTCTGGATTTTGATGGTGTGCTCTGCGACGGACGGGCGGAGTACTTTGCTTCTTCCTGTCGAGTTTGTAGTCAGGTGTGGGGTTTGGCCCCTGCCCAGTTGGAGCCATTGCGCCCTGCCTTCGACCGCCTGCGACCCCTAATCGAGACCGGCTGGGAGATGCCTCTGCTGCTGTGGGGGCTGCAGCAAGGGATCCCCGAAGAGGACTTGCGCCAAGACTGGCCGGGCTGGCGTCAGCAGTTGTTGCAGCAGGGGGGGGTTTCCGAGCGGGCTTTGGCCCAAGCCCTGGATGAGGTGCGGGATCGCTGGCTGGCAGAGGATCTCCAGGGCTGGCTGGGGCTGCACCGCTTTTATCCAGGGGTGACGGCCTGGATGCGCCAGATCCAGGCTGCCGGAGAGCCGCGCCTGGCCATTCTCAGCACCAAAGAGGGGCGGTTTATCCAGCAGCTTTTGCTCCGCGAAGGGATCCAACTGCCGCGCCACCGTATTCTGGGCAAGGAGGTGCAGGCCCCCAAGGCCACCACCTTACAGCGGCTGCTAGCAGCGACCCAGGTAGCGCCTGAGGAACTCTGGTTTGTCGAGGATCGCCTGCAGACGCTGCGCCAGGTGCAGAGCGTACCGGAACTGGAGCAGGTGCTCTTGTTTTTAGCCGACTGGGGCTACAACCTGCCGGAGGAGCGGGAAGAGTCCGTTCGGGATCCCCGTCTCCATTTGCTCAGCCTAGAACAGTTTTGCCAGCCCTTTGAGCAGTGGTTGGCCCTGCCTGTTCCTTCCCCTCGCCTTGCTGTCAGCCCGGCCAGCCCGGAAGACTTCACCCCTGGCCGGAAACGCCCGGAAGCCGGTTTGGCCTCGCTGGTGCTGACCTTGGTGGAGCTGCTGCGGCAGTTGATGGAAGCTCAGGTGGTACGCCAGATGGAAGCCAATCGCCTCTCTGCAGAGCAAATTGAGCGGGCCGGCAGCAGCCTGCAAGCCCTGCGCCAGCAAATTCGGCAACTCTGCGCCCTGCTGGAGATCGACCCAGCGGATCTCAACCTGGACTTGGGAGATCTGGGCACGCTTCTGCCCCGTCAGGGGGACTACTACCCCGGCCAACCCCACGGCGAGGGATCCCTGCTGGAGTTGTTGGATCGGCTGATCCACACCGGCATTGTCATCGACGGCGAGATCGACCTGGGGCTGGCGGACTTGGATCTCATCCACGCCCGCCTAAAACTGGTGCTCACCTCTAGCGCCAAGCTCTAGCGGGGCTGTGATCAAGAGTGGCCTGAGCATTGAGAGTCTTGATTGAGATAATTGGGAGAAGCCATGCCTGAAGAGAGAAGAGAGCCCAGAAATCGCGGTATGCTGGCTTTGGATCCCGTTAACCTCTCTTCATAGTCTTCTCCTATGGATGTCTTCGCCCCAACCGGAAACCTGCAGGCTGGTGCTATCTGGCCGGAAGTGGTAGTTACCCTCACGCTGTTGATCGTCTTGGTGGTGGATCTGGTGGGTGGGTCGGCGGCGCGCAAAAATCTTCCGATCCTCTCCATCTTCGGCTTGATCGGAGCCTTGGTGACCTTGGTGTTGCAATGGCAGCAGCCCCAATTGGAGAGCTTCTTGGGCAGCTTTGCGGCGGATCCAATTAGCATTCTCTTCCGGGGCCTGGTGGTGGCAACGGCAGCTCTGACGGTGATGATGGCGGAGCGCTACATCGCCCAGGCGGGGACACCCACTGGCGAGTTTTATGTGTTGCTCCTCACCGCCACCTTGGGGGGCATGTTCCTCGCCGGGGCGACGGATTTAATCATGGTGTTCGTCTCCTTGGAAACGCTGGGCATCGCCAGCTACCTGATGGCCGGCTACACCAAGCGGGATCCGCGTTCTTCCGAGGCAGCCCTGAAGTACCTTTTGACGGGGGCCAGCAGCACGGCCATCTTCCTCTACGGCATGTCGCTGCTCTACGGCCTGTCGGGGGGGCAGACCCAATTGGCGGCCATCGCGCCCTACCTGGCCAATGCCGGCCTGGTGGGGATCCTTGCCTTGGTGTTCTGCCTGGGCGGCATTGGCTTTAAGCTGGCGGCGGTGCCTTTTCACCAGTGGACTCCTGATGTTTATGAGGGATCCCCGACGCCGGTGGTGGCCTTTTTGTCGGTGGGATCCAAAGCGGCGGGTTTTGCCCTGGCCATTCGCTTTTTGGCTACCGTCTTCCCGGCCATGACGGAAGAGTGGCGGGCGGTGCTCTCGGTGCTGGCCATTTTGACCATGGTGCTGGGGAACGTGGTGGCCATCGCCCAAACCCGCCTCAAGCGCCTGCTGGCCTATTCTTCCATTGGGCAGGCGGGTTTTGTCTTGATTGGGTTGGTGGCGGGCACCGAAGCGGGCTATGCCAGCTTGATTTTTTACCTGATGGTCTATTTGGCCATGAACCTGGGAGCCTTTCTCTGCGTCACCCTGTTCAGCCTCAAGACTGGCACCGACGAAATCAACGAGTACAGCGGCCTCTATCAGAAGGATCCCTTCCTCACCCTTTGCCTGAGCATTTGTCTGCTCTCTCTGGGCGGGTTGCCGCCGCTGGCGGGCTTTTTCGGCAAGCTCTATCTTTTCTGGGCCGGCTGGCAGGCAGGGGCTTACACGCTGGTGCTGGTGGGCTTGGTGACCAGCGTCATCTCCATCTACTACTACGTGCGGGTGGTGAAAACCATGGTGGTAAAAGAGCCGCAGGAGATGTCGCTTTCGGTGCAAAACTACCCTGAGACGAACTGGCAGGCCGAAGGCATGCCGGCTTTGCGGGTGGGCATGGTGCTGACGCTGGTGGCCACGATCTTTGCCGGGATCCTCTCCAATCCGCTCTTTACTCTCTCCACCCAGGCGGTGGAGCAAAGCCCGTTTTTGGGGTTCCCGACAGCCCAGGCTTTTGCTCCAGAGGCGACCAGCCCTTCTCTGACAGTTGCGGGCTCTGCAGCTTTGCCTAGCTACTAGAGCTCCCTCACCCCCAGCCCCTCTCCCTTAGGGAGAGGGAGGTTTTGCTTGCTGAGTCGACTGCTGGGATCCCCCCTCAAATACCTTCTAGGCTGACATTGAGAAAGCGGGCGATCTCGGCTGCTTGGTTTTCGATCTCGGCCAGGGGAGGGGGCTGGCCAACGCCGGTGAGGGGGATGTCGCCGCGTCCTTTCACCCGCAAGTAGATAACTCGGCGGGGGTTGAGGCCTTCTCGCAGCTCGACCCGCAGGCTTTGCACCTCGGCAAAGTCGTATTCCAGCCGCACCTCGCGGTTTTTGCCCGGAAAGCCCTGCCGCACCAGGGTTATCTTCTGGGTGCGGCGGTCGAACTCGTTGTAGCCGCCTCCCAGGTTCCAGTACAGGCTCAGCCATTGATACAGCCCCGTCAGGGATCCGAGCACACCGTAAAAGAGCATGGCAATGCCCTGGGGAATGAACACCAGGCTGGCGGGATCGGAAAAGGGAAGCAAGTTGCGGTGGAAATAGCTGGAAAGACCGGCCAGGGTAAAGCCCAGCCCACCCCCTGTCAGCGCCACCGCCCAAAAGTAGACGCTGGGCCGCCGCGACCCAATCACGGTGTAGCGCAGCAGCTCTTCAGAGCGAATTTCGGGAATGGTTGCAGACACAGACGGGATCCCT
>NZ_JANSJI010000073.1:0-7580 GCF_047462475.1 Synechococcus sp. H55.11 | reverse complement strand
GACCGGCTCAAAGGGGTTAAAGGTGCGGATGGGGCCGAAGGTGCGCAACACGGTGGAAGCATTCTCCAGGCCGCGATCCGCCACCAGGGGGGCAACCGCCTCCTCAGGGATCTGCGCCGCATCGGTAAAGCCCCAACGCTCCTCCAGCTCTAATCGGGATCCCTTGATTTGGCCGGGAGGCAAATCCAGAGGTGCCTTCATGCGGATCAGCTCTGCCCGCGACAGCAGGCTGTTGGGGCGAAACTCGCGGTTGGCGTCTCCGCTAACGATGCCGGCAGCTCCCAGGGCCTGGATGTAGCGAAAGTTGGGATCCTCCTCCGGCACATCCAAAAAGAGGGGGCGCTCGCTGGCGGATCCCAAACGGATTTGGCGGCTGGGCTGGTCGGCGTGAATGGCGTTGTTGGCCAGCACCAACCAGCGGGCAAATTCGCCGCGACGAACGCTGCGCTGCGGCTGAAACTCACTGCCAACAACATCGGCAAAGACCCCCAGCCGATCCAAATCAGAGACAGCACGGGCCACCAGGGATCCGGGCTCCAGATCCGCAAAGCGGCTGCTGACCTGGCTGGGCGGAGGCGTGAAGGAAGCAGGGGGAGTCGCAGGAGCAGAGGGGACAGAGGTAGAGGAGGAGCGGGATCCCGGCAGAGGCGTGGGCGTCTCCGGTTGGTCTCCAGAGGGGAAGGTAGGCAGGCTCACCGGTCGCACCGCTCGTTGCAGCCGTTCTCCCCACTCGGTTCCCTGACAGGCCGACAACAGCCCCAGCAGCAGGACAAAACCAGCGGCCCTGAGCCAGGTGCCGGCTGGAGGCGGCGATCGCCTAGACTGCTTGAACCGATTGAGCTGATGCTGCAATGCTTTCTCCCCCTCTACTAAGCCCATTTGCGGCTGAACTCCTCCAGCACATCCAGTAAGTTCAGCAGGCTTTGCATGGGCAGCAGATCCGCCAGGGGCAGCTCTTTGCGCCCGCCCCCCACTTTCACCGGGATCCCTTGCAGGATCTCTGTAACGGCATTCTCATCCACCTTGCCTGCCATCACCTGGGGGGCCAGTTGTTCTGCCAAGAGGGTGTGCAGGTGGGCATCCCGCAGGTAGAGGTGCCACCGGGCCACATCGATGTAAACTTCCTCGCCAATGGCAGCGGCCAATTGCTCGATCTCTGGGTTGCTGGGCACTTGGGCCATTGCTCAGCTCCGTCAGTGGTTGCCCTCTGCCGATCATAACCTGCTCCCACCTCAGGGAGAGCTGGCGGCAGAGCGGCCCGGTAGAGGCAGGGCAAAGTTCTCCTGCAACTGCCGCAGCAGCAACAGGTGCTCCAGCGCCAGGCGATCCCGTTCTGTGCGCAACTGGCTCAGTTGGGCCTGAATTTGACGGATATCGGCCTCGTCAGAGTCCCAGTCTTGCAACAGGCGGTAGAGGCGCTCTTGTTGGTTGGCAATCTGCCGGTTCAGGCGGGCCAGGCGGCGGTTGAACTCCCTATCCATTGCTTCTGCCAGCTCGGGATCCGGCAGCAGGGCCAGGTGATCCCAATGGATGCCCAAGTCGGCCAAGGTTGGTGAGGGTGGATCCAACTCCTTAAGGAGGGGGAAATCGGGAAAAGGCGATAGCTCTATCCCGGGAGAGGTCGGTTGGTTTTGGGCGGGGGTGGGAGTGAGACGGGATCCCGGTGAGGGCAGGTTGGTGGGCTCCAGGGCATTGGGATAGGGACGTGAGTCCTGCGGCGCTGCAAAATGGCTGCCACTGGGGTCAGCCTGGGCCGGCAGGGATCCCAGACTGCATAGCCAAAGGCAAACCGCCAGACCGCAAGCTCTGCGAACGGCTTTTTCCACCCTCTACTCCTCAGTCTTTCTCAAGCCTGCTCAGGTCATTCCCGGCCCGTCTCGGCTCCGATCGCGCTGACAGGACGGAGTCCACGGTTGGGCGTTGTCTCAAACAAAATCGAGTAGGCATCTTGCTTTTGCCCCAGCTCGAACAGGTAGTGCTGGGCAACGCGAGCAGAGGCAGGCACGATGGCCACCCGCACCGGCGGATTTTCTAGCGATACCAAGGGCTGAGGATGCGACCAACGCCATCCCGCCCAGCCGGCTCCCGCCAAGGCCACCACAGCGGCTGCCACCCGTCCCCAAGGGGTGCCCCTGCGCCACCGCCAGCCCAGATCGAGCGCCGGCCTTTGGTCCAGCTCCTCGAACACGTGGCTGATCAGCAGCTCTGTCTGGATGGGATCCAAAGTTGGGGCCTTGAGATTGGCCAAACCGGCCTGCAAGGCTGCCAGTTGGCTGTACAGTTGCCGCGCTTGGGGATCGCTGGCCAGCCAGTCTTCCACCTGCCGCGCTTCTTGAGAGGACAACTCCCCATCCAGGTAGGCGCTCAACTGTTCAAAGCGCTCCTCCACCAGCGGCATCTCCTGCTGGGAATCCCTGGGATCGGGGTTGCGGTTGCCGCGAACCATGGTCATTCACCGTTGAGGTAGGGTTTTAGGGTGGATTGTAAGCGGGCGCGGGCGCGGGCAATGCGAGACTTAACGGTGCCCAAAGACACGCCTGTGATCTCGGCAATTTCCTCGTAGGCCATCCCCTGAATTTCCCGCAGCAGGATTGTCTGGCGAAAAACCTGAGGCAGGTCGCGGACGGCCTGGTGCAACTGCTCGTAAAACTCGCAGGTGGTGAGGTGCTCATGGGGGCTGGGGCTCTCGCTGGGCAGCTCCCATTCCATCTCACTGTCTCGCATTGCAATCGGCGCATCCAAAGAAAGAGGCTGCTGCTGCCGCTTGCGCCTGCGCAGCTCGTCATAGAACAGGTTGGTGGCAATCCGCCCCAACCAACTGCGAAATTTCGCCGGCTCCTGCAGCCGCTTTAGGTGGCGGTAGGCCCGGATCCAGACTTCCTGGGCCAGGTCGTGCCGGTCGGGCCAGTCCGGGGCGAGGTGGTAGAGCACCTTGTCCACATGGGCCTGGTGACGACGCATCAGCTCAGCAAAGGCCTCGCGGTGGGGCTGGGATCCCTGCTGACAGAGCAGCACCAGATCCCCATCAGCGAGCTTTTCGGGCCGCGCAGGCACGTTCTTCACCGAGACCGACCAGCGCTGGCCAGTGATGTCGCTGAGGGCAGCATCCATAGGCATCCATAGGTTATTGAACGACGGAGGGATCCCCTCCCAAGCAGAACCTCTGTTTCCTGACGCAACGGGGGAAGTTAGGTTCCCTCTCCCGATCTTGGCTCAAGGGGGCAGGGCGGTGCGAGAACCCTCTGCAGGATAGCCCTTGAGCCGGCGGCTGGGCTACAGTGGGCTTGCGGTACGGTCAACCTCCCTCCGGCATGACTCCTGATGTCTCTGCTGCCCTCCTCTCCGAGCTCAAGGTGGTGCCGACGCTGGCCCAACTCTCGGCAGCGTCCTTGCAATGGCTGGGATCCCAGGTGAAGCTGCGGGATATTGCGGCAGGACAAGCGCTCTTGATGCAGGATGCCTGGGGCAGTGTGGTTTATCTGATCCTCTCTGGCTGGGCCAAGGTGCGGCGGCCTGTGCGGATCGGCACAACAGAAGGGATACAAAGCAGCGCCCAAACCCTAGCTTTGCTCGGGCCGGGCGCTTGGGTGGGGGAAATGGCGGTACTGGACGAGGCCCCCCGCTCGCGGGATGTGCTGGCCCTGACCCCGGTGCGGGCTGTCGGGATCCCGGCGGCCACCTTCAAGGCGCTGATGCTGCAGGAGCCGCACCTGTGTTACCAGCTAGCCCGCAGCCTCTCCCGCCGCTTGCGCCTGGCCAATTTGCAGGCCGATCTGGATCGACAAAGCCCCCCGCTGCGGGTGGTACATGCGCTGGTGCAACTGGCAGAGGCCTTTGGCGAGAAGACCGCCCAGGGAATGCGCATTGTTTACCCTCCCCTCCAGGATTTGGCCGATATCAGCCAGGTCAGCCGAGAGGCAGCGGCGGCGGTGCTGGGCCGTCTGCAGCAGCAGGGGGTGATTCAGGTGTTGCCGGAGCAACAGTCTCTGCTGCTGGTGCAGTACGCCAAACTGGTAGAGGCCAGCCGTCTGCTTTAGGTGCTGTCAGATCCTGCTTTGGAGACTGCCCATGCGCCCCCAGCCCATCCCGCCCCGGCCCGGACAAGAATCCGTCTGGGACTACCCGCGCCCGCCCCGCTTGGAGCCCACCGCCGAGCGGGTGGAAGTTCTCTTCAACGGCGAGCTCATCGCCCACAGCTGCCGCTGCTACCGTATCCTGGAAACCAGCCACCCGCCCACCTACTACATTCCCCCCAGCGACGTGCGGCTGGAGTATCTCCGCCCCAGCGCCCGCACCTCCTTCTGCGAGTTCAAAGGAACTGCCCGCTACTGGACGATCCAGGTCGGCTCCCAAGTGGCCGTGGATGCCGCCTGGAGCTATTCGGATCCCAGCCCAGAGTTTTGGCCCATCCGCGACTACCTTGCTTTTTATGCGGGCCGCGTGCAGGAGTGCCGGGTGGATGGAGAGCGAGTTCGGCCCCAGCCGGGAGATTTCTACGGCGGCTGGATTACCTCCAAGGTCGTAGGCCCCTTCAAGGGGGAGCCGGGGAGCTGGGACTGGTAGGTTCTAAGCAAGAGGGGATCCCTTTTGCTGAGGAAAAGACTACAGTTAAGTCGAGGCGGGTTCAGGGATCCGACGCGATTAGGAGAGCCGACAACAGCCATGACGGTGCGAGTGCCCCTCGACTACTACCGAGTTTTGATGCTGTCGCCACGGGCGGACGAGCATCAGATCGAGCAGGCCTACCGGGAGCGGCTCGATCCCAAACCGGGCGAGCGCTCTTGGCTGCTGGGGTTTTCGCCGCAGGCCGTGGCAGCTCGCGCTCAGCTTATCCAAGAGGCAGCCTCGGTGTTGCTTAACCCAGAGGCGCGACGAAACTACGACGAACACCTCATGCCGGCGGATCCCACCCTGACGGTGGAAGAGACCCTCTTGCCAGGCGTGCTGTGTTTGTATTGCGAAGCCGGAGACTACCAAGCGGCTTTGGATTTGGCTCAACAGATGTTGGAGCAGGGCCACCCTGCCCGTTCTGATGCCATTTTGGCGCGGGCCATCGCCCGTTTGGAGCTGGGCCGGGAAGCCTGGCAGCAGGGATCCTACGAAGAGGCGGCGCGTTCTTTGCAGGCGGGCCTGGCCGAGCTGGAGGAGTACCAGGCCTTTCCGCAGATGCAAGCAGAGTTCCGCCTTGATCTGGGCAAGCTGCGCCCTTACCGCATTTTGCAACTCCTCAGCCACGAGGCCAATGTTTTCTCCCGAACTGGCCAAGAGGCTGCCGATGCGAACGGGGAGCGACAGCAGGGACTGGCTCTCCTCAAAGCCATGCTGGACGAACGGGGCGGCATCGAGGGGATGGGTCAAGATGGCTCTGGCCTCAGCACCGAGGATTTCCTGCGCTTCATCCAGCGGGTACGTCGCCACCTCACCCTCAAAGAACAGCAGGAGTTGTTTGAGCGGGAGGCTGAGCGTCCCTCGATGGTGGCCGCCTACTTGGCCGTGCAGGTATTGCTGGCAGCAGGGTATCTGGAAAATCGTCCGGCCCTGGTGCGGCGTGCCCGCGGTTACCTGGTTCGCTTGGCGCAACGACAGGATGTGCATCTGGAGCAGGCCATCTGCAGTCTCTTGCTGGGACAAACCGAAGAGGCGCTCGAACATCTGCGCTCCACCCAAGAAGCAGAGGCCTTGCAGTTTATCGAAGAACACTCCGCCGGCTCCCCCGACCATCTGCCGGGTCTGTGCCGCTTCACAGAAAGGTGGTTTCAAGAGGAGGTGTTCCCAGAGTTTCGTGGCCTGGAAACTGCCCAAGCGACTTTGCAAGCCTACTTCGACAACCCCCAAGTCCAAGCCTACCTGGACGAGATGCCCAGCCGCGAAGACCCGCCGGCAGGGATGCTATCTCCGCGAGCCCCCTATCCCCCCCCTCATTTGCCGGCTATGGTGGGTGGCCCGCGACTGCTTGAGCAGACTCAAGAATGGCCTCGCCCACCCTCCCCCTTGCAAGGGGGAGGAACCATGCCCGAACCCCCGCGCCTCTCGGATTTGCCCTCTTACCGGGGCACCCCTAGGCCGGGTGTCTCTGCCCTTGCGGATCCCGCCAGCGGGACGGAGTCCTTTGAGGGGCTCCCTGCTCAGAACCCAGGTTTGCAGGATGGGGAACGTTACCGCCGCAGCCGCCTGGGATCCCGCCGTGGCCGGAGTGAGCGCCCTGCCCTTCCCGCCGGCATTCGTTTGGCCGGGGTGGTTGGTGTCGGCATCCTCTCCCTGCTGATCATCTGGCAAATGCTGCGGGGCCTGTTCACGCCACCGCCGGCGCCACCGCTGGAGCAGCCCCAGGTGCAAGTTGAGCAGCCGCCGGTTGCCCTCAGCCGTCCTGATCAGGCAGAGCCCACTCCTGAACCTGAGCCCACCGGCCCTCTGGCCGAGTGGCAAGGAGTCCAACAGGTGCGGGTGATCTCCAACGATGGCATCAACATCCGCCAGCAGCCCAGCCTGAGGGGAGCCATTGTCGGGACAGCCCCCCGCCAAGCTCTGCTGCGGGTGGTAGAAGTGCAAGCCGGCGAAGGACAGGTGCCCGTCTGGTTGCGCGTCGAGCGAGATGGGGCTCCGGGGGGATGGGTCGCTGCCCAATCCGGCTCAACCCGTTTGGTGGAACGGCCCTGAGCTGTCGGCTTTTGCTCTCTTGTTCAGGGGTTCGGCGGCCTATCAGCCCTTTGAGATGGGCAGGGGCGTGAAGATGTGTCCTTCTTGCAGGCTGCCGAAGCTGTGGCAGCGCTCGGATCCCCAGCGAAAGCCGTAGAGGGCGATGTAGGCGCACATCAGGGCATCGATTTGGTCTTCGTAGTTTTTGAGTTGGCGGCCCCTAAGGGATCCCACCTCCACCTGGAGCAGGGTTTCGTGGCCGCGCAGGGCAGGGTCGGCGTTGGTCAGGGAGCGCAGGTGCTGCCGGTAAAGTTGCCAAGCTTGTTCCCGTTCCGGCCAACTGCGTCGAGGGCGGGCCTTGTATTTCAGGGTGCGGCGGAGGCCGAAGAGGCTCACCATGGCGCTGTGGGGGAAGACTTCGGTGATCTGGCGGGCCAAGGATCCCCGCTCGATGCTGGCCTGCTCCCGAAAGCCATGGCGGGAGAGGGCTTGCACCAGGGCTTCCCCTCGCACTTGGCCGTTTTTTTCTAAGAGCCGGCGGTTGGCGGGGTGGGCGCCGGCGGCGTAGGCGCGAAACAGCTGGTTCAGCTCGGCTTCGGCCCGCCGCTGGCCGCTGAGGTTGGGGACGCGCAAGGGGGCGTCCACCGCCACCAGGCAGGGATCCCCTCCGGCTTGGGCTTGGATGTAGTCCACAATTTCCGGGTCGGTTTGCAGGATGCGACTGTCCAGCAGGCGGCCCGTCAGGTTCTGGACTTTGGCATCCCCCATTTCGACCTGCAACGTCGCCACCCCAGAGGGGTTGCGGTTTGACCAGGCCAGGTCTAGGCCAATACAGATTAACCGAGCCATACCGCTTTCCCCTTTTCCACACGCTCGATCGAGGATTCCCTCACCCCCAGCCCCTCTCCCTGAGGGAGGATCCCTCACCCCCAGCCCCTCTCCCT
>NZ_JANSJI010000072.1:0-2044 GCF_047462475.1 Synechococcus sp. H55.11 | reverse complement strand
GAGCCTGTCGGCCTTGATTCCCGTTCTGGCTAGGGCCAGCTTGGCTTTGCCTTTTCCAAAGCTGGGTCGTAGGTTAGAGGTACGATGCCTATCCCAGAAAGCCCGAAAATTTACCACATCACTCATGTGGACAACTTGCAAGGTATCGTAACTGCCGGCGGCCTACTTTCTGACGCGGCAATCCTGCAGCAAGGCGGGCCGACGCAAATAATTGGCATGTCCAAAATCAAGCGGCGCCGAATCGAGGAGCTGGAAGTTGCCTGTCACCCCGACACAAAAGTCGGCGACTATGTTCCCTTTTATTTTTGCCCGCGCTCGATCATGCTTTATGTTATCCACTGCGCCAACCACCCCGAGTTGGCCTATCGCGGCGGGCAGACCCTAGTCGTACACCTCGAAGCCGATCTGTACCGGGTCATCAATTGGGCTGACCACAGTGGAACTCGATGGGCTTTCTCCCTCTCCAATGCAGGGGCACGCTACACTGAGTTTCGCGCACAACTCGACTGTCTTGGTGAGCTAGACTGGGATGCCATTAGTGCTAGGGATTTTCGCAACTCAGATATTAAAGAGCGCAAGCAGGCAGAATTTCTCGTCCATGGCTATTTCCCTTTTGATCTCGTTGAAAGGATCGGAGTGTGCCAGGCTAGCGTCAAAGACAGGGTCAACCAAGCATTGGCAGGAAGTAGGTATAATCCTGCGGTTGAAGTCCGTGCCGATTGGTATTTTTAGCGGAGAGAGGCCATGAACCTCGAGTACTGTGTCGGGGATATCCTGAAAGCGGATGCGGAAGCGCTGGTCAATTCCGTTAACTGCGTTGGCGCCATGGGCCGTGGCATTGCGCTGCAGTTCAAAAAAGCCTGGCCTGAGAACTTCAAGGCCTACGCAGCAGCTTGCCGACGGGGGGAGGTTCGGCCGGGCAAACTATTGGTTTTCGAGACAGGAAAGCTGACCAATCCGCGCTACATTATCAATTTTCCCACCAAGCGCCACTGGCGAGGGAAGTCGAGGATTGAGGACATTGAGGCTGGGCTGCAGTCCCTTGTCCAAGAGATCAGGCGCCTTGACCTACATTCGGTTGCTTTGCCACCCCTAGGCTGTGGCCTCGGTGGTCTCAGTTGGCCAGATGTTCGCTCCCGCATCGAGCGGGCACTGGCAACGCTCACGGATGTCCGCATTCTTGTCTATGAGCCGACTGAAGTTCAGCTTTTGCCGAAGAGCATGCGCCGTGGGCAGGTTTCCACCTTGACCCCGGGAAGAGCGGTGCTGGTGGGCCTCATGGAGCGTTACATCAACGGTCTACTGGTTCCCTTCGTTTCCCTGCTCGAGCTGCACAAGCTGATGTACTTCCTGCAGGAGGCTGGGGAGCCGCTGCGCCTGCGGTTCACGAAGGGCGTCTATGGCCCCTATGCTGAGAACCTGCGGCATGTTCTCAAGGAAATCGAAGGGCACTACATCTCCGGGTACGGATCGGGGGGTGACCAACCGGACAAGAAGCTAGAGCTTGTGCCTGGCGCCGTTGAGGAGGCCTACAGCTACCTCGCCAGTCAGCCGGAGACGAGAGAACGTTTCGAGCGTGTTAGCGACCTCGTGGAGGGTTTTGAGTCGCCATATGGTTTAGAACTGCTCGCCACTGCCCATTGGATCATAACTCGCGACCACCCCAGCACGGCGGAGGAGCTGGTGGAGGGTTTCCACGCCTGGGCGGAAAGAAAGCGACGATTCAGCAAGAAACAAATCCTGCTCGCCACTCAAGTTTTGGTAGAGAAGGGATGGGTCAGGGCCTTTCCGACGCAGCAGTTCGCAACCAGCTAAAGCAGGTTCGAGATATGGTCATTCCAGGCTAGATCGAGACAGCTCCCAAGCGCTCCGCGCCGCTACCCCCAGCCCCTCTCCCAGAGAGAGAGGGGAGTTGTGGATGAACTTGAAGAACTGTTTCATCGCTATTTGATAATTTGATTCCTGCCCCGGATCGCTGTACAGTTTTCCTCTCTAGCCTCTGTTCAAAGGGAGAAGAGAACTAGGGATCGACGCGACGAGCCAT
>NZ_JANSJI010000071.1:0-7507 GCF_047462475.1 Synechococcus sp. H55.11 | reverse complement strand
ACCTATCTACAGAAGAGTTGGCGGAGCTGTTTCCATTGGTCAACCAAGCTCTGGTAGATGCCGTCTGCCAGGGAGGAAGTTAAGAGGAAGTTAAAGATCGCCCAGGTTGGCAGTAAGGTAAAGAAGGAGCCTCTAGGTCGCTGCTGCATGGATTTTGAGAAGCTATTGGAGGAATGGGTGGCAGCCTTCACCCAAGCGGCGGAAGAAAGCCTCGCCGCTTTGGAAACAGCCCTGACAGAACTGACGGAACACCTGGCCGTGCCTCTCCAAGAAACCCTGCGGCAGTGGGAAGCGCTCTGGAATCTGGAGGAGGAACTGGAGCCAGAACCTTGCGAGGAAACCTTCAACCCTTCTGTGGGCGAATCTTTCAGCAGCAGCCGTTTCTTCGTCAGCCCGATAGGATTTGGTGGCCTGGTTGTTTATACCTACGTGGCTTCGCCGCCCGACTCCATCGGGGATCCCACCTGTCGCTACAATGCCCATTCTCCAGAGTTGCGCTGTGCCGTCAATCCGCACGGCCCCTGTGAAGGTTGCCCCCACTACGAGCCCCGGAACGTGAGCCCTGGAATGAGTCGCGATGAAGGGTGACCGCCTGATTGTTGCCCTGGATACCTCTTCTTGGGAGCAGGCTGTGGGGTGGGTGGACGCTTTGCCGCAGGTGCTGTGGTGGAAGGTGGGCCTGGAGTTGTTCTCTGCTGCGGGTTCCTCTATCCTCCAGGCTCTCAAGGAAAGGGGCAAGCGCATTTTTCTGGATTTGAAGCTGCACGACATTCCCCACACGGTGGGACGGGCTACGGAGGTGGCCGTCGGCTATGGGGTGGATCTGCTCACCGTCCATGCTTGCGGTGGCAGTGCTATGTTGCGGGCAGCCGTGGCCGCCGCCCAGGGCAGTTCCTGTCGGCTGTTGGCAGTGACCCTCTTAACCAGCCTCGGCCCCGACCAGGTGCGGCAGGAGCTGGGCATTGAACGGGATCCTGGCGACTACGTTTTACAATTGGCCCGACTGGCCCTGGATCAAGGTGTGAAGGGGCTGGTCTGCTCCCCGCAGGAAGTGGGGCGGCTGCGCCAGGCTTTGGGGCCGGAGGTTCTGCTGGTTACTCCAGGGATCCGTCTGAGCGACGCCAGGGTGGGGGATGGTGGGGATGATCAACAGCGCATCTGCACGCCCGACCAAGCTCTGCGGGCAGGAGCCGACTACCTGGTGGTGGGTCGCCCCATCATTGCTGCTCCGGATCCGGTGGCGGCCTTGCGGCGCTTCCAAGCCTTGTGGGATGCTTCTGGGTGAGAAGGTTGAGGGATTCGCCCGCTGTTGGCTAAGTGGTGCTGTGAGGCAACGACGCCATAGGCCACCTGTCCAGTCCGCCAACGCGAACGGCAGGGGGTGTTGGCTGGGAGTGGGTTTATCGGTGGCTTTGGGCCTGTGCAGCCTTCCTGCCGCCCCGGCCAGCGGAGAAGCCTGTCTGGCTGCTCCTCAGGTTTGGGCTGAGGCTCTAACGGAGCAGTTGCCTCTGTTCCTCAATCTGGCCTTGAGCCGCTCCCGCTCTGAGTTTCAGGTTGTGCTTGTGGGGAAGCCGGAGGTTGAAATGCTCCCTCCTCAGGAGCTGGCTCAGGTTTTCTCGGACACCACAACAGCTGCAGAGGCTTTTCGACTGTATTTCACCACGTTGGAGCGCCGCTTGGTCTTGCCCCAACACCCCCAGGACAACCCCTTGGCCGGTCGGCGCAGCGAAACCCTGCAACTGGCCTACGAGGCCTATGTGCTGCGGGCTAGGTCTGGGGATCCCTGGCAGTTGGTGCGTCTGCAGGTAACCGGAGCGGGGATCCCGATTCGCGATGTAACCGAGGGGCTCACCGCTCAGGCCATCCGTCGCTGGCAGCAGTCGGGTTGCCCCTTGACGGGCGATCTAGAGTTGACTAGACCTTCTCTGTAGGCGGGGAGTTTTGCAAGGCACACAAGGACACTTTCTCCTCCCAGAGGGAGAGGCATTGGATGTTCTGCTGCTGGTCGAATGACCATTCCGTTCAGGAACACAATAGGGCATACCTATGAAGTTTCCCCCCGCCAAACCTCGCCAGGGCAAACGGCTGCCCCGCGGCTCATTTTCCCGACTGCGGTCGTCCAACACGGACAAACATCGCCGCCGACGTCTGGTCGGTTTTGGTTGCATAGGCCACTGGCTGCTTTGGGGCGGGATGGGCCTGCTCTTGGGACAGCGGCTCCGCTCCTGGGGGCAACCGTCTCCGCTGCAGTGGTGGCGCGTTGTGCCCGTGAGCGGCTCTGAGGGATCCTTGCCATCCGGTCAGCCGGAACTGCCCCTCTACCACTGGTTTGCGGATGGCCTAGTGCCCTGGCTGGCTCAGGGAACGGGGATCCCGGCTGGAGAGCTGTTGCGGATCTTCTCGGTCATGGCTTGTTTGGCCATCCTGCTGTTGTGCTGGAGCTGGGGCAACTTCTGGAGTGCCGGGCTGTGGGGACTCAGCCCCTGGGTGCTGACCCAAGGGTTGGAGCCGGGCAGCGAGATTTTGAGCACCTGGGTGTGGCTGTGCAGTTGCGGCGTTGGGCCGGGATCTGCCTTGCGCCGGTGGGGTCTGGCCCTAGCTTGTGCCCTGTCCTATAAGATTTGGCCCTTGGCTTTGCTCTGGGCGGGGCTGTGGACGAGCCAGCAGTGGTCGCGGCAGCCGCTGCGTTCGCGAGGGGCACTTTGGCTGCTTTTGCTGCTGCTGGTGATGGCCCTTTCTTGGCTGGGACGGGTCGATCTACCGGCTGATCCTTCTGCAAGGGTTGCCTATCGCCTCAGCTCCCAAGGTGGCTTGGCCGTTTTGGCGACTTTGATGCTGCCCTTGGGGTTGAGCTTGGTGCGGTTGGGCTGGCCCTGGGCGGAACGGCAACAAGCCTTGCTCAGCTTGGCCGGCCTGGGCCATGTCCTCTGGATGGGGATGCTGGCGACGTGGTTTTGGGATCCCCAAGTGAACAGCCTGCAGCAAAGTGCTCGCTGGGGATTGGTGGGGCTCCCCTTCCTGTGCCTGAGCGCCGGCGGCGTCTTGGCGGAGATCCCCTACCGGGGCTGGCGGCGGGTTTTGGGATCCCTGCTGCTGGGCAGTTCTTTCTTGTTATCGTGGCAATCATTGGCCTAGGCTAGTCTGCATTTTTCTTTTTGTCTTGCTTGCTATGACCCAGACCTCATCATCGCTACGCGACGCTTTTGCGAACGCAGCAGCTCAGCCTCTGTTGCAGACCCTGTTTGCCCAACGGGCGCAGGCTTTGATCCCCCCGCCTCTTGGCGCGGAGATCTAAGGGCGGTGCCGGTGGTGAGCAGTTCTGCCTTTGAACTCGCGTTTGTTTCCCAAGACCGACTTGGCACGGGCCACGGCGGAGGTGTTGGCAGAGGATGGGGACAATGCCCTCAATTATGGCGGCACGTTTGCCGGGTTGATTGAGGTGGTGCTGCAGTTGATGCCGGCTAGAGGGGTGGAGGCCCAACTGGAAAACCTGCTGATCGGCCATCGCTCTGGGCAGATCCTCGGCCTCTTGCCCCAGGTCTTTGTGGAGCCGGGGGATGTGGTGATCGTGGAGGGGCCCACCTTCATGGGGGCGGTCAGCCGTTTTGCGGCGTTTCGCGCTGGCGGGACGGAGTCCTTTGTGATTGCGCTTTTGGGGGCCGCTGTAAACCGACCTAGGGGTTCGTGGTTGGCTTGCCAACTGCAGGGCCTACCATTCGCGTCAGCGGCGCGTAGCGCTAAAACCTCACCCGCCTATGCGGTGGGGTAGTTTATGAGGCTACACCTATCAAGGCATAGCTCTCCCCGATCCGGAGAAAAATCTCAGAGCCGAGGGGGCTTGATGCTCACCGCAACGGCTCCCTGGCCGTTTGTCCTTCTAATCGCAGAACTGCAGCCGGGATTGCGGCTGGCGCATGGCCGGATCCAGCTCGCAGATCAGCTCGAAGTTGATCACTCGCCAGCGCTGCGGTGGTCCACCGGCTCCTTCAGGAAGCTGGGAGCTGAAGCTAACCGGCAGGCCGTAGAGGCGGGGTGGGCCGGGACGGCGATGGGATCCCTGCTCCAGGTAGGGGGTGAGCAAGGGGCGGTAGCGCTCGGCCACGATCACCTGTGTGGCTCGCATCCCTTGCATGCGCAGCCGATCCAATTCTTCATGAATCTCGAAGCGGATCCCATCGGCGTGGGTGTGCTGACGAAACCAGCGGCCTTCCCAAAAACGCCAGCGCCGTCCGGATTGCAGATGTACCAGCTCCTCTTGCTCAGCATCCGCCTCAAAGGCGCCGTGGCGAGGGCAGAGGTAAGTATCGGTCAGCGTGAGGGCCGCAATCGTTTGCCGACAGTGGGGACACTGAATGCTGGGGCCGAAGATCGGGTAGGAAAAGGCAACGGTCATAGGTAACCCCACAAAACGCGGCTGAATAGTCGAGCAAATCCGCAGTTGTCCACATTATAGATGTTGCCTTTTGTGGATCTGGTGCCGATCGCGTGGGCAAAACGCAAGTCAGGATCCCCATGACAAAACCAGACGAGATCTTTTAAAATAGATTGAACGGAAGCACGCCCAGAGTCTGCACCGGCTCCAGGCAGCTCCCAGACAATCTCCGCAATGACAACGGGGAGTGGGCAGCGCCCACTTTTTTGCTTTTTGGGGGGCTGAGCGCCCCTGTTGCCGGCACCGGCCCAAGTGGGTTTGGATCTGACAGCAACATAGGTTGGCGACGAGTTGGTTATGGTTCACCCTCTTATTCCACAGTTGGAGAGCTTGGCCCGTCCTGTGGCCGCTCGACTGGGGTATCAATTGGTGCAGATGGTTTTTCACACCAATCAGTATCCACCGGTCTTGCGGGTGGACATCCGTCCGCTGGATCCGGATCAAGAAACCAGCCATGCCGATTGCGAAACCATGAGCCAGGCCTTGGAGGTGGAGCTGGATCGGGTGGATCTGATCCCCGGCCATTATGTGCTGGAGGTCTCCAGCCCCGGCATCACCAACCTGCTCACCAGCGACCGCGACTTTGTGGTTTTCAAAGGATTTGCGGTGCAGGTGACGGTGGATCCGCCCTACAAGGGCAAAACCGTCTGGTCAGGACACCTACTGGGTCGGGATGAGGAGAACGTTGCCCTCTCCCTCAAAGGGCGGCGAGTCCAGTTGCCCCGCGCCTCAGTCCAGCGCGTTGTCCTCTCAGAGGCAGAAACCGAGTAGAGGAATGGGGATAGAGAGGACGTTCCACTGCGAAGTGTGTTGCCCTGTCTTCGCGTCGGAGCTACCTGCTATGCGACGATGCATTTCCCGTCAGGATTGCGGAGCAACAGTGATAGCAGTTTCATCCCAGCTTAAGTTGCATTAGGAGGACAACAGTTTATGTCGATGGTGCCTCTGCCCGGTTTGGCAGAAATGGTGGAGATGATCTCGCGGGAGCGCAACCTGCCCCGCCATGTGGTCACCGATGCCCTGCGAGAGGCGCTGCTCAAAGGCTACGAACGCTACCGCAAAACCATCCAGCGAGATGTCGTTTTTGAAGAAGATCACTTCCGCAACTTCGATGTGGAGTTGGATGTGGAAGCAGGGGGCTTTCGCGTTTTGGCCACCAAAGCCATCGTGGAGCAGGTGCAGGATCCGGATCACGAGATCTCCCTGTACGACGTGCAGCAGGACTATCCAGAAGCCGAAGTGGGCTGGCAGGTCATGAGTGACGTTACCCCACAACAGGCGGAATTTGGCCGCATGGCGGCCATCCAAACCAAGCAGGTGCTGGCGCAAAAGTTACGGGATCAGCAGCGCCGTCTGATTCAGGAAGAGTTCCGCGATCTGGAAAAAACCGTACTGCAGGCACGGGTGCTGCGCATGGAGCGGCAGAAGGTGATCATGGCTGTTTCCAGCGGTTTCGGCCAGCCAGAGGTGGAGGCCGAGCTGCCTAAGAAGGAGCAGTTGGCCAGCGATCGCTACACCCCCAACACGGTGATGAAGGTCTACCTCAAACAGGTTTACCAGGGATCCCGGCGGGGGCCGCAGCTTTTGGTTTCCCGGGCCGATGCCGGCTTGGTGGTCAACCTGTTTGCCAACGAGGTGCCGGAGATCGAAGAGGATATTGTGCGCATCGTGGCGGTGGCGCGGGAGGCCAACCCCCCTTCCCGCAACGTGGGGCCGCGCACCAAGATCGCCGTCGATACGGTGGAGCGAGACGTGGATCCGGTGGGGGCCTGTATTGGCGCAAGGGGATCCCGCATTCAGGCGGTGGTAGCCGAGCTGCGCAACGAGAAAATCGATGTCATCCGCTGGTCGCCGGATCCCGCCACCTACATCGCCAACGCCCTCAGCCCGGCCAAGGTGGTGGAGGTGCGGCTGGTGGATCCGGAAATCCAACAGGCCCACGTGTTGGTGACCGGCGACCAGCTCAGCCTGGCCATCGGCAAAGAGGGGCAGAATGTGCGCCTGGCCGCCCGTCTCACCGGCTGGAAAATCGATATTAAAGAAGTGGAGAGCTACCGGGCGGCGCTAGAGGAGGCGCAAGCGCAGGGGCTGCCCTATCCCTTCATCACGCCGGAGGCTTTGGAACGCTTGCGGCGGCGGGCAGAGCGAGCCGCTCTGGGCCTAGAGGACGAGGAGTACGCAACCAAAGGCCGCTTGGAGGAAGAGAAGTTGGCCACAGACGACAGGCTGGGAGAAGACTGGGTTGAGGAAGACGAGGACTTCGACTACGATGCCGAGTTCGACATCGCCCAGCCCCAAGAGTGAGATCAGGGAGAGCTCTCCTCGCTAGACTTGAGCAGAAGACGTTCTGCGGCGGCCCTTGACATCCTCTCTGCCCATCATCCTTGGCGTCTCAGGCGCCTCTGGGATGCTTTATGCTGTGCGGGCTTTGCACGTCCTGCTCAGCCTGGATTACCGCGTCGAAGTGGTGGTCTCCAAGGCGGCCTATCAGGTGTGGCAGGGAGAGCAAGGGGTGCTGTTGCCGGTGGATCCCCGGCAGCAGGCGCAATTTTGGCGGCAGCAGGCCGAAAGCGAGGGCGGATCCCTGGTCTGCCACCGTTGGCAGGAGGTGGGGGCAACCATCGCCAGTGGCTCTTATCGCACCCAGGGGATGCTGGTGATCCCGTGCAGCATGGGGACGGTGGCTAAGTTGGCTGCCGGCCTGAGCTCAGATCTGCTGGAGCGGGCGGCCGACGTGCAGCTTAAAGAAGGTCGCCGTCTGGTCATTGTGCCGCGGGAAACCCCCTTTAGCCTGATCCACCTGCGCAACTTGACCACTCTGGCGGAAGCAGGGGTGCGCATTGTCCCGGCCATTCCGGCCTGGTACCACCAGCCGCGCACCCTCTTGGATTTGGTGGATTTTGTCGTGGTGAAGGCGCTGGATCAGTTCGGCATCGACAGCGACCTTATCCAGCGCTGGCAGGGGATGCGCCAGCGGCAGATCCTCAAGCTGCCCCCAGAGGACTAAGGGGATCCCCTCACCCCCAGCCCCTCTCCCAGCCCTCACCCCCAGCCCCTCTCCCAGAGGGAGAGGGG
>NZ_JANSJI010000070.1:0-2052 GCF_047462475.1 Synechococcus sp. H55.11 | reverse complement strand
AAGGATTCTGAGGTGCGGCATGATTTTCCTTTGATTGCCGTAAGGCGTTGAGCACTCGGTACCATCCGGGCGCCACGGGGCGGGCTGCTGTATGATTTTCCTTTGATTGCCGTAAGGCGTTGAGCACGTTCTCTCTGTGGGCCTTATAAGCCCATTCAAAGCATGATTTTCCTTTGATTGCCGTAAGGCGTTGAGCACCTAAATCTCCCTTAGGTGCTTTAGTCGCTTATCAACATGATTTTCCTTTGATTGCCGTAAGGCGTTGAGCACTTCATGAATCTGGCGAACGTGATAAAGCGGAAACTATGATTTTCCTTTGATTGCCGTAAGGCGTTGAGCACGCGAACAACACCTCGCGCGTTGTGCGTTTCACCTCATGATTTTCCTTTGATTGCCGTAAGGCGTTGAGCACAGAATCTTGGACGGGTGGAGCGACAGCGTGTTGAGAATGATTTTCCTTTGATTGCCGTAAGGCGTTGAGCACTGGAACACTTTGCAATCCAATGTCGCTAACAATGCGATGATTTTCCTTTGATTGCCGTAAGGCGTTGAGCACTTGGTGTACATGGGTGGCCCGTCCCACCCAACCACCTATGATTTTCCTTTGATTGCCGTAAGGCGTTGAGCACCCAGCCTCACAGACCGGCGCCGCGCCCAAAAGGTGATGATTTTCCTTTGATTGC
The DNA here is from genome assembly GCF_047462475.1 of Synechococcus sp. H55.11. Classification (NCBI taxonomy): domain Bacteria; kingdom Bacillati; phylum Cyanobacteriota; class Cyanophyceae; order Synechococcales; family Synechococcaceae; genus Synechococcus; species Synechococcus sp. H55.11. Next base: position 1,369 of record NZ_JANSJI010000070.1, on the reverse strand, counting down.
CGTAAGGCGTTGAGCACTACGAATCTGTGCCAACAAACCCCACCCCGTCTCTGGGATGATTTTCCTTTGATTGCCGTAAGGCGTTGAGCACTACAGCAACGTCTATCCGGAGCGGTTGTGGCCTGGTGATGATTTTCCTTTGATTGCCGTAAGGCGTTGAGCACGGGCGCCTTCGTGGGGCACCCCAGTCCACCTCACCCGATGATTTTCCTTTGATTGCCGTAAGGCGTTGAGCACAAGCTGCTTCCTCAGCTTGAGGCCGACGTTGAGGCCATGATTTTCCTTTGATTGCCGTAAGGCGTTGAGCACATCGCCGCGAGGAGAACCTTCTGGCTGTGGAGTTCCCGGATGATTTTCCTTTGATTGCCGTAAGGCGTTGAGCACTTGAGTGGGGAACCGGTTCTGGTGGTGGAGACCGAGATGATTTTCCTTTGATTGCCGTAAGGCGTTGAGCACCTCTATTTTGTGGAAAGGTCAGATAGGAGCTACTATGATTTTCCTTTGATTGCCGTAAGGCGTTGAGCACTGGAGAGAAGGCAAGAAAAGGTCACGCAAGGGCAAATGATTTTCCTTTGATTGCCGTAAGGCGTTGAGCACTACTACCAGGTGCGGCGCCAACCGCACCTATTTTTTATGATTTTCCTTTGATTGCCGTAAGGCGTTGAGCACCTAGAAGAGCTGCCAAGACTGCTAGAAGACTACCCCATGATTTTCCTTTGATTGCCGTAAGGCGTTGAGCACTCTAGAGAGCGCAGATAACCTATTGCCGGCCACTCTATGATTTTCCTTTGATTGCCGTAAGGCGTTGAGCACGGATCCAGGCTGGTACTGGGGTACCCATCAGTGCAGGATGATTTTCCTTTGATTGCCGTAAGGCGTTGAGCACTTGGTAGAGCCCACCTACTTCAAACGTGGTTACGTATGATTTTCCTTTGATTGCCGTAAGGCGTTGAGCACACAGAACTAAGCTGCTGGATTGACTCTGCAAGGCTCAATGATTTTCCTTTGATTGCCGTAAGGCGTTGAGCACTTCTTCCATCACTCCTCCTGCACTTCGTTGTTTTCTTATGATTTTCCTTTGATTGCCGTAAGGCGTTGAGCACAGGAAGACCTGGGAGCAGTCTTAGGCGCAGCGGAGATGATTTTCCTTTGATTGCCGTAAGGCGTTGAGCACCGTAATAGATGGGGGATCTACGAATCTGTGCCAGCCCATGATTTTCCTTTGATTGCCGTAAGGCGTTGAGCACCCATCACTGCGTGAGTTTGTCTTGGCCAACATCTAGGTATGATTTTCCTTTGATTGCCGTAAGGCGTTGAGCACTTCTGGGCCCGTATGTTGGATTCCACATCGCCCGGCAATGATTTTCGT
>NZ_JANSJI010000069.1:0-7521 GCF_047462475.1 Synechococcus sp. H55.11 | reverse complement strand
AAGGGATTTTGGTAGGGGTTGGGGCCTTGGCCCTTGTTGCGGTACTTGGGATTGATGGTCAAGGTGCCGGAGCCCAGGCCCCGCTGCGCCAAAAACTCCAGGTTGCGGCGGCGCATGATGGTGTCGTAGTCATCCTTAACGCGATCTTCCAGGATAGCCATCTGCTGCAGCGCGCTCAGCAAAATGGCAGCCGCCTGTTCGGGGCTGTAGCCGTTTTGGGAGGCATAGCGCACGGCGAATTCATCGGCTGCGACTTGCGCTTTTTGTCCCTTTTCTGCTTTACGCAGCAGAAACACCGCCGATGCCGCCAAGCCGGCTGCCAGGCCCACGCCGAGGTTATCCCCCATTTGTAGCTCCACCAAAATGCCCATGCTGCCGGCCCCGATCAAGGCGGGATACAGCAACAGGGCCGACCAGTTATCCCCCAAGGCCAGCTCGGTGGCCATCACCGCTTCCCGTAGAAAATAAATCTTTTGTTGGTCAGGGTTCAGCTTTTGCCAGCGGCTGAGGTCGATGGCGAAGCGGGTGTACTTTTGCCAGGGAAAGCGCCAGAGCGGCTGCACAACCCGAGATTGGTCAGGGGTGCCGATCTCGATCTGCACCTCGGGTCGGATCTCCACCGGGAGAAACTGGATCAGGCGGTCAAAGTCGGAAATGGTGTACATGCTGGCAGGGTGCGGTTATGAGGAGCGGTTGGAGATCATTACTCATACATAGTAAGGGATCCTAGCCTTCCTTGCAGGCTAGCTCCAAGGGAAGCCTTTTGGCGGGAGGGCCGGGGCAGCTGTTGTCCTAGTTTGAGGAGGGATCCCGGCTGGGGTGTTTGAGATCCGTCAAATCGTTGAGGCGGCGCAGGATCCCCCATCCTTGCAGGGCTTCCAGCAGGGCTTCCCGCACAACGGCTACCGTCTCTTGGTCGAGGGCCAGCCGCAGATAATCCACTGCCAGACGGGTTTGCTCGGGCTCCAGGTGACCCATTAAACTCTGCAAGCGGCGAACCCCTGCCAGCCGTTTGAAGGCGTCGGGAGAGGCAATGTCGCTGAGATGGCGCTCCAGTTGAGAACGCTGCCGCTCTTGTCGGCGGCTGAGCCACTCCCCAAACAGCAACGATAACAACGCCAGCGTGGCCAATCCCTGCAAAATAGCGCCGGTGGCCAGCCAACGCTGGTTGGATTCCGCCCAGATGGAAACGAGGGTGTAGGTGCCGAAGGTGGCGGCTGCCCCCGCGCCAACCGCCAGCAAAAGCGAGCGATCCGCCTGTCGCAACCAGGCTTGCCACTCCTGCCAGCGGCGGCTGAACTCGGGGCTGCGCACCCCGTAGAGCCCCAACATGACCGAGGTGCCCACTCCCAGAGAGAGGGCCAGCCGCCCATTCCAAAAGGCCAGCCCCGCCAAGGCCAAGCTCGACAGGGCCAAAACCCGCCATTGCGGCCCCGCTAGGATCCACAGCGCCACTTGGGATCCCGTCTCCATTGCCCCACGCCCCACCCGCTGCAGATACTCTGGCCAGGATCCCTGGCCGGTAGAGGGGCGACCCGATTGATGTTTCACCGCTGGCTACTCCCAAAACTTTGTCCCATCCGGCCTTCTGTAAGGTGGCAAGATGTAGACGCTTTTTTCTAACTACTAATAACTAATAAATTATGCTGGTTGCGTTTCGCCGAGACGACCGAGATAGATTTTCCACCCTTGGGTTTGCAACTGGGCATTTTTCTGCTGTACCGTCTGTTTGAGGCTTTCCCGGTAAGCGATCACCCGCCGCAGCAGGTCGGCATCCCCACTGGCCAAGATCTGCACCGCCAACAGACCCGCATTGTGGCCGTTGCCAATGGCCACCGTGGCCACCGGGATCCCTTTGGGCATTTGCACAATTGAGTACAGCGAGTCTATCCCCTGCAGAGGTTGGCTGAGCACCGGCACCCCGATCACCGGCAGGGGGGTGAGGGAGGCCACCATTCCCGGCAGATGGGCTGCCCCACCTGCCCCGGCGATGATGACGCGGATCCCTTGGGTATGGGCGCGGCGGGCAAACTCCACCATCGCCTCCGGGGTACGGTGGGCACTGAGGATCTGCATCTGGTAAGGGATCCCAAACTCCTCGCACACCTGGGCGGCGGGTGCAAGGGTGGGCAGATCGGAGTCGCTGCCCATTAGGATGGCCACGAGAGGGGAGGGTTCCATAGGCTGCTGGCCCGGTGTAGCCGATCCATCATCGCATAGCCCAACCCCGTCGAGAGGGGTGGGGGTTCTGCCAACAGGAGCGTGGCATCCCCTTCATCCAGACGGCGCAAACTGGCAAAGAGGGCGCGGGCGGCTGTGTTGGGATCCGAGCCCAAGCATTCCACACTGAAAAGAACTCCTGGCCAGTGGCGGGAGAGGTGGTTTAGCAAAGCCTGGGGATCCGCGGCAAAACTGAGGATGCCCAGGTGGGAATGACCGGTCGCCAGGTGCTGTATCTGTTGCCAATCGCCGGGCTGAAGCTGGGCAAAGGCGGTGGGCAAAAGCCAGAGGGGCTTGCCAGGGGCATAGTGGCTGCTCAGCCGTCCCGGCGCCTCCGGCACTCCAGGGGCCTGTTCCGGGGCCAAGTGGATGGGTAGGCCCAGGTGGGCCTCCAGGGCTTCCAGCGGGATCCCCCCTGGGCGCAGCAGCGTCGGGATCCCTTCCGGGCTGAGCTTAAGCACGGTGGATTCCAGGCCCACGGCACACGCTCCCCCATCCAAGATGTAGGGGATCCGCCCGCCCAGCTCTGCAGCAACCGCTTGGGCTGAGGTGGGGCTGATGCGACCAAAGCGGTTGGCACTGGGAGCGGCCAGAGGGGTTTGTACTGCCTGCAGCAAGGCTTGAGCCACCGGGTGAGCGGGCACCCGCAGGGCAACGGTGGGCAACCCACTGCTCACCAGATCCGGCACAGTGGGGCACTTGGGCAGCACCAGGGTCAGAGGCCCCGGCCAAAAGGTGTCGATCAGGGATCCCAGCCAGGCGCGGGCGGTGGGAGTAAAAGCCGATACATCCACCAGCCATCCCTGCAATTCTTCTAGGGTCACCCCAGCCGGTAGATGTAGGATCAGGGGATCGAAGCGGGGACGCTCCTTGGCGGCAAAAATACTCGCCACCGCCTGCTCATCCAAGCCATTGCCTGCCAAGCCATAGACCGTCTCCGTGGGCATGGCCACCAACTGGCCCTGTCGCAAGGCGGCAGCCGCTACGGCAATGTGTTCAGAGGTGGGAGAGAGAATTTCCGTTTCCATCCATGAGTTGGATTGGGGGCAAGGGCTAGGACAGATCCATTTTGTTGCTACTTTCAACGCTCACACGAGCCCGATCCAAAGCTGCCATCACTGCCCCCATGGCTCCAGAGCCCAAGAAGCCGGCAGTAGCCGCAGGGTTAGCCAGACCAGCTCTTGCCGAGAGCTCCGGCGGGGGGAACGGGATCCTCAGCGCCTGCAGCCGCTCAACCAGTCGCTCCAACAGCTTTATGGTTCAGCTCCTCAGCCCACTGCGGCAGGTACCCGGAAAAATCCTGTTTTTTGACAAACCGAAAAGGCCCCGACAGGGATCCCCAGATCACTTGATCGGTCTGGGGATCCCGCCCTTGGTCTAAGCTGTGAAAGTAGTCGGCCCCGATCTCAAATTCGCTGTACAGGTAGGTGGTTCTGCCTTTGCGTTCGACAATACAGCCTTTGCCGGGCACGCTGCGGCCCCGATAGCAGGATCCCGTCCATTCCACCTGAGTAATGCAGCCGGGCAAGAGTTCCAACTCGGCTGCTGTCAGGCTGGCCAATTTCTGCAACTCTCGACCGGCACACTTGTAGGAGTCAGGAGCCGTCAGCGCATAATTTTGAATCCGGATCCCTTCTGAGGTCTCGAAGAGGTGGATCACCCGCTGCCGGTAGGGCTGTTCAGGGTAAATATCGTACAGTTGCTCCACATAAAACCCCACCCCCTGCAACACCGACCAAGGCAAGGGGCATTGGTACACATGAATATTGGCGAACCAGACGGGCTCGGCGATCGCCTGTTGTAGGTTATTGAAGTGGCCTGCCATCCAGGTGGCCAGTCGAGCCAGTTGCGGGGAGACAGACATAGGTTTAGATGGGTTTAATGGGTTCAAAAGATGCAGATCGAGGGCTCTCTTTCGCGTCAGCGGGACGTAGTCCTTACTGTTTCGGATCCTCTACAACACGCTCTACAGAAATCCACTCTAGTACTTTTGGGCAAGAGGGAACCACCTCATCGACGCGCTGGTGGGAAGGGGGTCGGGTCACGGGAACAGGCTAGAGTGGAGGAGCCAGACCACCTTTTGAGAGCTCGTTTGAGATGGACTGATGTCGGCCCTACCCACTCCTCTGCTGGGGCAATCCTTATCTGCCCTGAAAGACTGGGCAGTTGCCCAAGGACAGCCGGCCTATCGCGGGCAACAACTGCACACTTGGATCTACCAAAAAGGGATCCGCTCCCTGGAACAGGTGACGGTGTTTCCCAAAGCTTGGCGGGAGGCGGTGCAAAACTACCCGGTGGGGCGCTCGCGCATCGTGCAACGGACAGAGGCCCGCGATGGCACTGTGAAGTTTCTGCTGGGGCTGGCGGATGGGCAGTTGATCGAAACGGTCGGGATCCCAACGGCCAAGCGTCTGACGGTCTGTGTCTCTTCTCAGGTGGGCTGCCCCATGGCTTGTGATTTCTGTGCCACCGGCAAGATGGGCTACCGGCGCAACCTGGAGCTGCACGAGATTTTGGATCAGGTGCTGACGGTGCAGGAAGATTTTGGCCGTCGTGTCAGCCACGTGGTTTTTATGGGCATGGGGGAACCGCTGCTCAACCGCGATACGGTGGTGCAAGCCATCCGCAGCCTAAACCAAGATATCGGCATCGGCCAACGGCACATCACCCTCTCGACGGTGGGTGTACCTCGGCAAATTGCCTGGCTGGCGCAGCAGGATCTGCAAATTACTCTGGCGGTCAGCCTGCATGCCCCCAATCAAGAGCTGCGGCAGCGGTTGATCCCTGCGGCAACCCACTACCCTTTGGAGGCTCTGATCCAGGATTGCCGCGACTACATGCGGCGCACCGGGCGGCGAGTCAGCTTTGAATATACCCTGCTGTCTGGGGTGAACGATCTGCCCATTCATGCCCGCCAACTGGCGCACTTGTTGCAGCAGGCCAGCCGGTCAGGGGTGCAACTGCACGTGAACTTGATCCCCTACAACCCCATCTCGGAAGCCGACTATCAACGCCCCCATCCCGCACGAGTCGAGGCGTTTGTCCGCCAGCTTGAAGAGCACCAGGTGCAGGCCAGTGTGCGCCAAACCCGTGGCTTGGATGGCAATGCCGCCTGCGGCCAACTGCGGGGATCCTTTCTGCGCTCTTTGCCACGGGATTTGCCGGGCAACGCTTGCGCGAGTACATCAACTGAGTCCACAGGCGCGCTTTAACCAGGCAGCATCCTGTTCTGACAAGGTGGCGTGGTGGATGGCATAGACCTGCCGGTGATACTCATCAAGCCAAGCCCGTTGCGCCTCGTCTAAGAGATCCCAGTCGATCAGGCGCCCATCAAAAGGGATCCAAGTCAGGGAACGAAAGCCCATCCAGCCCTCCGGCTCCGGGATGGGGATCACCTCGTAGAGATTCTCCAGGCGGATCCCACCCCAGCCCGGCTGGTAGTAGCCCGGCTCGATGCTGGTGATCATACCCACCTTGAAGGGGGTGCTGGCGCGGCGGTGGATCCCGTTGGGCCCCTCGTGGACGTTCAAGAAGGCGCCGACGCCGTGGCCGGTGCCGTGGCCGTAGTCCAGCCCTGCCTGCCAGAGGCTGGAGCGGGCAATGCCGTCCAAGGAGACGCCGTAGGTATCGGGGGGAAAGATCTGGCGGGCGCACTGGATGTGGGCTTTCAGCACCTCGGTATAGCGCCGCTGGCACAGGGGATCCGCCGGTTGCGAGCCAATCCAGATGGTGCGGGTAGCGTCGGTGGTGCCCCCCAGGTAGTGGGATCCCGAATCCAACAAAAACAACTCGCCTGGCTGCAAGAACTTCTGGGGATCGGGGGTGCCGTAGTGGACAATGGAGCTGTTGGCGCCGGCCCCGGCGATGGTGTTAAAGCTCAGGCCCACCCAATCCCCTTCCTCGCGGTAGTGGGCCTCCATAACAGCAGCCACATCGGCTTCGCTGATGGGGATCCCCGCTTGAATTTGCCGGTCAATCCAGGCCAGGGTGCGGATCTTGGCCCGGCTGGCCTTGCGGTTGGCCAGCCGCATCTGCTCCAGCTCGGTGGGGTTTTTTACCGCCTTGAGGAGATCCACGGGGTGATCCAGCTCGCGACAGGGGATCCCTTGCAGCAGCTCTTGCGTGCCCTGAGTGGTTTGCTTGGGATCCAATCCCACCGGCCCGTAGCCCTTGGCCCACTGGGGCAGCTGTTCTGGGTAAGCCTCGTAAGGCCAGAGCTCGACCTCGGCTTCCACCAGCATTTGCCGAGCCGAGGGCGTGAGGCGCTTCAGGTCAGTAAGCAGGGCAGCCCTCTCCAGGGCGACCAGCGCGTAGGCGCGGAACACTGGGTTGTAGGGGATGTCAGAGCCGCGCAGGTTAAACAGCCAAGCTACCTGATCCAACTTGGTTAGGGGCAACAATCCCACCCGCTTGCGGCGCATCTCCTGGCGCACCTGGGCCAGCTTGTCGCTGGCAGTAGCCCCGCAGAGGTGGACAGGGACAGGATAGATGGGCTGATCGGAAAGGGCCTGACGGGATCCCAGCTTGTCCACGGGGTTTTCCGCCACTGGAATCAGCAGCACTCCTCCGGCTTGGGCGTGGGTCTGCAACTGGCGGTAGGTGGCCACTGATACCGTGAAGGGATCCACTCCTAGGCGAAAGCCGGATCCCAGCTCTTCTACGATCTCCATCAGGCTGGGCTGATCCGGCAGGCCGCCTTTGATGACGGTAAACAGGTTGGGATCCACCTCCCGCTCCGCCTGCTCGTGGTAGCGGGGATCCACCCACAGCCAGGCCCTGTCTTGGCTGATCAGAGCATCGCCCACCGAGCCGGTAAAGCCTGTAATCCACTGCCGCCGCTTGCGATGTTCCAGCAAATACTCATTGAGGTGCTCATCGGCGGAGGGCACCCAAAACCCATCTAGATTTTGTTCCTGCAAAAGCTGGCGCAACTGCTGCAAACGGGCGGCAATCTCCGAACGGGGCAGGGTTTGGAGCATGGCAAGGACAAGAGGGAGATCTGGGCCGATGGCCCTAGAGACCAATATAGTTCTCTTTACCCTGGGAAAGCAGACGGAACATAGAGGAAGCGGCTACTGGGGCCGCTGCTCAACTCCAAAGCAGGAGCCAAGGGCTTCCGCGCCGCGTTTTTCAGCGATCGGGTGCAACCCTTGCCGCACTGCTTCTCCCAACCAGCACCGAAACGGCTGGCTACCTCGTTATTGAACGCCGTCGCGAACGCACCGCTCTAACTCCCCTCTCCCTCCGGGAGAGGGGTTGGGGGTGAGGGTCGTCCCTGAGGGAGAGGGGTTGGGGGTGAGG
>NZ_JANSJI010000068.1:5553-7578 GCF_047462475.1 Synechococcus sp. H55.11 | reverse complement strand
GGGGGTGAGGGAATAGCCCCAGCTGACAGAGGGCAGGTTTTTCCGCTAGCATTAAAAATCGCTGTCAATGCTCGGATCAGGTTTCAAGACCCGCAGGGGCACCTGTACGGCAAGGAAAAGGCATGACCTACGCGATTGTGGAAACCAGTGGCAAGCAGCTTTGGGTAGAGCCGGGGCGCTTTTACGACATCGATCGCCTGCCCGGCACAGAAGAGAACAGCCCTTTGACCCTGTCCCAGGTGTTGTTGATTAACCATGAGGGACAGGTGACCCTAGGCCGTCCCTATATTGCCGAGGCCGTGGTCAGGGCGCGGGTTCTGCAGCACCGCCGCGGCAACAAAATCATCGTCTACAAGATGCGGCCGAAGAAAAAGACCCGCAAGAAAAGAGGCCATCGGCAGCCGCTCACCCGTGTGCTGATCGAGTCCATCGAACTCAACGGGGCGCCACTGGCCGCCGCTCAGGCTGCCTCGCCATCCACTTCTGAGATGGCAATTGCTGCAGCCGGGATCCCCGAGGCGGAGGAATAGGCCCTAAACTGTAGGATCCCAACTTATCTTCGGCGACGACACACTTGCACAGGAGGCATTATGGCTCACAAGAAAGGAACCGGCAGCACCCGCAACGGCCGCGACTCCAATGCCAAGCGGCTGGGGGTGAAGTGCTTTGGCGGCGAGCTGGTGCATCCCGGCTACATCCTGGTGAGACAGCGGGGCACCAAGTTTCACCCAGGGGTGAACGTGCGCATCGGCGGCGATGACACTTTGTTTGCGGTAGCCACCGGCATTGTCACCTTTGAGCGCTACGGCAAACGGCGGCAGAAGGTGAGCGTTTACCCGGCTGAGGCGGCTGCCCAATAGGTGGCCTTTTTTCCCGTTCTGGCCAGGACAGCCCATTTGTCCCATCCCCCCCAAGCCAACAGAGGGATCCCAGCTTGGCCCAATGCCCAATTCTGTGTGGAGCGCCTGTGAGATCTGGGGCTGTGCGGGTGTACTTGTTTCGTGGCGTGGGGTTGCTCCACCTCATTGCCGGGGTGGCATACCTCTACTGGCGCATCACAGCCGGGCTGACCGGTCTGGGATCCCTTGTGTTTTGGGGGGCCGAGTTGTACGTTTGGCTGGCGGCGGTGGGCTTTATCCTCAGCCGCTATCCCCAGGTGCCGCGAAAGGGAGTGCCGACGCCGGAGGTGCTGCGGCGGGCGTTTTTTCAACTGCCGCGGGTGGATGTGCTGGTGATGCGCCAGCGGGATTCTGTGGAAGCGACCCGGCAGACGGTGCTCTCGGCCCTGCGCCTGGATTACCCCTGGGAGCGGCTGTTTGTCCATGTTGTGGATCGGGTGGAAGATGCGGAGATGGCCAAGGTGGCGCGGGCCATCCCCTGCGAGTACTGGCCTTGCCCCAGGCCAACCCTGGATCCCCTGGCTTACATGCTGGGATGCGGCCAGATCCAAGGGGAGTATCTGCTCCTGTTGCAGCCGGGCCATTTTGTCGAGCCGGATTTTTTGTGGCAGACGTTGCCCCTGTTTTACGACTCGCCAGAGCGGGCTCCCATCGCCAATGCCACCGGCTTTGTGCAGGCGATGCTGCGCACCCTGGGCCGGCCCCAGGCCGTCCACCCCCTACAGCAGCTTTTGGCGGTGGGATCCCAGGGCTACCAGACGGCGCCCCTGTTGGGATCCGGCTGTCTCATTCGGCGGGCAGCCCTGGAGGGGATCCCGCAGATCGATATCCGCCGCCCTGTGCAGTTGGGGTGTCAGATGCACTGCCGCGGCTGGCAGTCCCACCTGGTGCGCCAGGCCCAGGTCACCGGCGTTTTGTTGCCCTTGCGCAACCGCCGCGTGGCTCTGCTGGCGATTTTTTCGGCCTTGCGGGAAAACCCCTTCTGGGGCAAGCCAACTACGCAGCAGCAGCGCTTTCAGTACCTGTGGCTGGCCCTCTGGGCTGCTGGCGGCGTGGCAGAGCTGGCCTATTTGGCGGTGCCGATCCTCTTTCTCTGCACGGGCTGGATGCCGGTGCCGGCCTTTGA
>NZ_JANSJI010000068.1:0-5453 GCF_047462475.1 Synechococcus sp. H55.11 | reverse complement strand
ATGGGGGTGGGATCCCTGCGCTTTGCCGGCAACTGGGATCCGAGCTGGCCGGAGCTGATCTTTGGCTTGGTTTGGGCCTTCTACAACCTGATGATCCTGACAGTGCGCCCCGACGATCACGATTTTGCCGGCTTTGCCCTGTCCAGCAGCAGTGCGGCGACGGAAGAGAGCGCCAACCCCTAAACTGCCCAGCCAACATCCATTGGCTGCTGCAGAGATAGAATTGCAGGCTGCCGCAGCGGCTGGTGGGCAAACGCTATGCTGTGAGAAACATACAACGATTGACTCGGCACAGGTTGCCCCCAACTCTCCGGGGAGGCGTACCGGTGGAGAGGCGGGATCCCTGGCCAAGTTGCCCCTGATGTTTGCAGAATTGAACGCAGTTTTCTGGGTTTAAGAACGGCACACCTGTGGAGTCAGAAAGACCCCCCCTTCGACTGTTTCCCCTGGGCACAGATCCCCGGCAGCAAGGCTGTGCCTACTGGCTGGAGATGGGATCCCACCGCTTGCTCCTCGATTGCGGTTTGCCTGCTTCCTCCCTCTTCAAGGCCCTGCCAGGGATCCCAGACGCGGTGATCTGCAGCCACGCTCACTTTGACCATCTGCAGGGGCTGCCCGCCTTTCATCGTCGCTACCCGCAGGTGCCCCTCTACGCCACCCCGGTGACGGCTCATTTGGCCGGCGGGTTGTGGGAGCGCGGTGTTTGGCCAGGCTACGACCGGGATATTCGCTTTCCCCCTTTTCGGGCGCTGCCCTTTGGCCGGGCGCGGGAGATCTTGCCCCACCTGATGCTCACTTTCTTTGCGGCCGGGCACCTGCCAGGGGCGGCGGCAACCCTGCTGCAAAATACCCAGACCACTCCAGCCCAAACCTGCGTGTACACCGGCGACTGTTCCCTGGCCTCAACTCGCTTTGCCCCCGGCCTGGATCTCGCCGCTTTGCGCCACTGGCAGCCGGACGTGCTGCTCATCGAAGCCTCGCTGGGATCCACCCGCCATCCGCCCCGTCGTCATCTGGAAAATCGCCTGGTGGAGCGGTTGCTCAGCGCCCTGGAAGCGGGGCAAACGGTGCTGTTGCCGCTGCCGGTGTTGGGGCTGGGGCAGGAGCTGATCTTTCTCCTCAAGGCCCACCACCGCTTTACCCAATCTCCCCAAGCACTGAAGGTGTGGGTGGCGCCGGGTTTGGCGGCAGGCTGCGAGCTCTACGAACGCTTGCTCCCCTACCTGCCGGAGCCGGTGCGCAACTTCGCCACCTACCAGCCCTTGTTTTGGGAAGACCGCCTACAGCCACAGGTGCAGCCCCTCACGGAGGCGGATCCTCTGCCCCAAGGCCTGCTGCTGTGCGATGCCGATGCTGATCCCAAGGCCTGGGATCCCATTTGGTCGAGGTTGTTGGCCCAACCGCAGCGCTCCTGTCTGCTGCTGCGGCTGCCGGAAGTGGAGCTGGCCACCCCGTTTGAGCGTTGGCCGGCACCGCTGCGCTCCCGCCTGGCGGTGGAATGGATGACCTGGCACAGCCACAACGATGTCGGGCATCTCACCCAGATCATCCACACCTTTCGCCCCCAACATCTGGTTTTGGTGCACGCCAGCCCCCAGCAAGCGCAGGATCTGGCGGATCTGCCAGAGCTGTGCAATCGCTACCATGTCCACTGCCCCCAGTCTGGCCATTGGCTAGAGCTGGCCGACGGGCGCCTGCAAACCCCGATCCAGCCCCCGGATGCTCCTGCCGAGGTCAGGGATCCCGCGGTGCGCTACGAGGGGGAGGTGGAAGAAATTTGGCAGGAACAGGGCCCGCCCCGCGCCTTGGCCGGAGTGCAGGTGCGTCTGCCGCCCCAGATCGCCCAGGATCCCCGCTGGGCCGCCTGGGCCGATACCGGCCTGGTGGAAGCCCGCTGGCAGGGATCCGAACTGGTGCTGCGCGGCCTTGCTCCACGGGAGCTGATCCGTCCGGCAGAGGCTGCCCCCGCCCCAGCAGGAATCATGTCGCGTCCAAAACAGACTTCTGCCTCCACCCATAACGGTGGCAGAAAGTGCCAGAACTGCCGCTTTGCCCGCCAGATCTTGACCTCACAAGCCCAAGCCTTTCGCTGCGACCAAGAGCGCTCTCCCCTCTACCGCCTCCGGGTGGATCCGCAAGGAAGCTGTCCTTACCATCAGCCGCTGGAAATCCGCTCTTCCGGTTAGCTTCCAACAAGCCCCGAAGCCACAGCAGCCCAAAGGCTAGAATGGGACAAGTCGCGGTAGCCACCATGCCTGAGCAACAACCCTGGGCAGCTCGCCGTCAGGGGCCGGTCGGATCCCTGGAGCGATCAGCCGACGCCTTGATCCCACCCCGCCCGCCCGTGGTGCAGATGGCTGGGGTGAACAAGGTCTACTCACTGCCGGAAGGCAGCTTTCAGGCCCTCTACGACATCAACCTAACGATCTGGCCGAGAGAGTATTGCGCCATCATGGGGCCCTCGGGCTCCGGCAAGTCCACCCTGATGAACCTCATGGGCTGTTTGGATCGGCCCAGCTCAGGGCGCTACTGGCTGGACGGCGTGGAAGTCTCTACCCTGACGGATCGGGAGCTGGCCCGGATTCGCAACCAAAAGATCGGCTTTGTCTTCCAGCAGTTTCATCTGCTGCCTGTTCTGACAGCACTGGAAAACGTCATGCTCCCCTTGGCCTATGCCGGGATCCCGGAGCCAGAACAGCGCCGGCGGGCCAAGCAAGCTTTAGAACAAGTGGGCTTGGGGAGCAAACTGCACCAGCGCCCAGCCCAGCTCTCCGGGGGCCAGCAGCAGCGGGTGGCCATTGCCCGGGCCGTCGTCAACCGACCGCAACTGTTGTTGGCTGACGAGCCCACAGGAGCCCTGGACAGCCACACCGGTCAGGAAGTGCTCAACCTTTTTGCCGAGCTCCACCGCCAGGGCATTACCCTTGTCGTGGTTACCCATGACCTGAAAGTGGCCCAGGTCGCCCAGCGCATCATCCGAGTTGCCGATGGGCATTTGCTGGCCTAGGCCGGGATCCAACGGGGGCCTATCGGGAACGAGCCGGCTTGCGCTAGCCTAAACGCAACTGAGCGCTCGGCAGGATCAGACCGTGAAATTGATCGAAGATATCATCCGATTTTTGGAAACCCGCCTAGAGGAATTCCTCAGGGCCCACCCCGAGATCGAGTTGCAAGCCCTCGACGAGCAGTTGCGCCAGCAGGAAGAGGATACTCGACGCCTGTTACAGGAAAGCCGCGCTCAGAAGCAGGCCCTCAGCGAAGCTCTCGCCAAGCTGGGCGAGGAGATCAAGACCTGGCACTTTCGCATCGAAAAAGCTGAGCAGGCCAACCGCCCCGATTTGGCCGAAGGGGCACGCCGACGCGAAGCCGAACTGCTGCAGCAAGGGAGCCGGTTGTTCAACCAAGGGAAGTCCCTAGAGGAGAAAATCCGGCAACTGGAAGCTCTACTGCCGCAAATTGCCCAGCGCCGCCAAGAGGTACAAACCAAGCTACAAGAAGTCAAAGCCGCACAAGCCAAAACTGCCGCCGAGCGGGTTAGCCCCTGGGAAAAGCTGTTTGAGGAGGATAAATTGGAGGAAGAATTTCGTCGGCTGGAGATGCGGCTAGCGGTAGATAAGGAATTGGATGACATGAAGAAAAAGGTGGGGGAACAGAAGCGGCGATAGCAGCCCGACCTGTGCCCAGAAAAACTTTGTTAACCTCGAATCCAGTTGCAACAGCCAAACCAAAATCAAGCTGGGTGGAACCTATAATTTGAGCTCTCGGTCTTAAGAGCCGGAGCAAAATCGCTTCGGAGACTTGCTCCGCCACCGAACGAGAAGGAAAGCCCCTCTTCTCCACCAAGAGTGATACGCTATTGGGCATGAATGAGTTGTATCTGAATCACCCCACATTTGGTTTGCTCTACAGCCTGTGTCGGGTTGACGAAAGTCAGGCCATCTTCACCACCCTTTATGCTCAAAGGCTCTTTTTTCGGGTTTACTTCAAGCCGCCGGATAACAACGGGGATCCTGCTGCCGTGGAGGAGCTGGTCTTTGATCCGATTAGCCGTAACGAGGCTCGCCAACTCATCGAAGAGCAGATGCGCCTGCTGCGCCGCGCCGCTCGTCAAGACGAGCTAGAACAACTGCAGTTGATCTATAAGCAAACCTTTTCCTAGCGGGGCTCCTTCTGAGAGTCTGGCATGACCTTAGGGCAAGGGTTACGTCCCCCCAGACAGCCGCTTATGGCCACTTCAAACTAGATTAAGACACTTCCCAAGCGTCCCTCGCCACTCCCCTCACCCCCAGCCCCTCTCCCTGAGGGAGAGGGGAGTCGAGAATAGCGCCCCGCGTCGCTGGCGCAAACGAAGCCTTGAAATGACGATAAAACCTAAAACTGGGACAGAAAGCGCAGGTCGCTGGTATAAAACAGACGGATATCTTGAATGCCGTGTAGGAGCATGGCCATTCGCTCGATGCCGATCCCTGCCGCAAACCCGGTGTAGCGCTCCGGGTCATAGCCCACCGCCTGAAACACATTGGGATCCACCATGCCACAGCCGAAAATCTCCAGCCACTTGGAGCCAAAGCGCACGTCCATCTCGGCGGAAGGCTCGGTGAAGGGAAAATAGCTGGGGCGAAAGCGGGTTTCTCGCTGGCCCAACAGGCGAGTGACGAACTCCTTGAGGGTACCCTTCAGGTCGCAAAAGGTGAGGTTCTCGCCCACCGCCAAAATTTCCATCTGGTGAAATACGGCAGAGTGGGTGGCATCGACGGTATCGCGGCGCATCACTCGCCCGGCATGGACAATGCGCAGCGGCGGCTGGTGCTGCTCCATGTAGCGCACCTGCACCGAAGAGGTTTGGGTGCGCATCAGATAGCCCTTTTCTAGGTAGAGGGTATCCTGCATGTCCCGCGCCGGGTGGTCGGCAGGGGTGTTGAGGGCCTCGAAGTTGTAGTACTCCGTCTCGATCTCCGGGCCGTGCACCACCGTGTAGCCCATCCCCACAAAAATATCCAGCATGCGGTCGATGGTGGCCTGCAAAGGGTGGATCCGCCCCAGAGGCCGACGCGGCCCCGGCATGGTGACATCCAGCCGCTCTGCTTCTAGGCGCTGCAGCAGTTGAGCTTCGCCAAGGGCCTGCTTGCGCTGCTCCAGGCTGGATTGGAGAGACTCTTTGAAGGTGTTGGCCAAAGCGCCAATCGCAGGCCGTTCTTCTGGGGGCAGCTTCCCCATTCCTCCCAAGATCTTGGAGAGCTTGCCCTTTTTGCCCAGGTAGTCGATGCGGAGCTGCTCCAGAGCCTCCAGATCGGCGGCTTGTTCCACTTGGGCAAGAGCCTCGCTTTGCAGGGTGAGAAGCTGCTGGCGGAGCGTGTCTTTTGCGTCTTGCATGGGGCCAATTCCAAGGGCAGAAGGGATCCCCGAAGGGCTGAATAAGTCCCTACAAAAGTATCACAGGAGGAAGCCCGGTC
>NZ_JANSJI010000067.1:0-33072 GCF_047462475.1 Synechococcus sp. H55.11 | reverse complement strand
CCTGCTGGATCGGCACAGCCGTGCAAGCGTTGCCGGACAGTTGCGGGCACCTACGCCGATTGCAGGCGCAGGTGCTGCACCAGAGCTTGTAATCCCAACAGATAGCTTTGCGCCCCAAAACCGCTGATTTGCCCAACCGCTACGGCGGCAATGTAGGAGTGCTGCCGGAAGGACTCGCGGCGGTGGATGTTGCTCAGGTGAACTTCCACGGTGGGCAATCCCACGGCGGCAATGGCATCTCGGAGGGCAATGCTGGTGTGGGTGTAGGCGCCGGGGTTGATCAAAATACCGGCATGGCGCTGGCGCGCGTGGTGAATGGCATCGATGAGCACCCCTTCATGGTTGGACTGCAGAATTTCCAATCTTGCCCCCAGCCTTTCTGCCTGCTGATGCAGAGCCTGATCGAGCTGCTCCAAGGATACCGAGCCGTAAATGCCCACCTCGCGCACTCCCAGCAGGTTGAGGTTGGGGCCGTGCAACACCAGCAGGCTCAGGGTCTCGCCGCCGGTGGCAATGGCAGTCGGATTAACGACGACGATGGGATCCATTTTCTACCGGAATGGGTGCCGGTTGGGGCTGAGGATGGCCTAGCAGGGTATCGATCACCCGTTCTACCCATTCGCGGAGCTTTTCCAGGACTTTTTCTACCCAATCCATCCGACCTGCCTCTTGCGGTTTTACCAAGGTAGCCTACTCATTGGACTTCTATGATAGCGTTTCTTGCCGAGGGGTGCAGGGTTAGCCTTTTTCCCAACAGGGATCCCTCGCCTCAGCCAGACCAGTTCTTCAGCATCTGGCTGAGGGTTCTGCAGATGATCCGCAGAGTCATGGATCGCAGCAGGATCCCCATCTGCAGGTCTGTTCCTGGCAGCTCAAACCGCTCCACCTGGCCGGCCACCGTCAACGTTAGGGTGGACTCCCGTTGCAAGAACAGGGCACCGTCGGGGTTGAGCTGCCGCTTCAGGGTTTGCAGCTCTTTATCGGAGGGATCCCGCAGCACCACCAAGTCGCTGCCTTCGTAGGCCAAGCCCTCCCGCTCCAGGGTCTCTTCGTCGGCTTCTGCCAACAGCAGATCCAGGTGGGGATGGCGCAGCAGGGTTTTCACCTGGCGAAAGAGGCTGCCGTTCAGGGGCCTAAAGCTGTGGTTCAGCAGCACGCCCTCCCGACAGACGCATCCTACCCATCTGCCGGGACGGTGGGACAGAATGTGCTCCACCAGGGTGTGCGCCTCGGCCAAGGTAAGGCGGTTGAAGGTCAAAATTGGGATGCGGGCCGTCTTGGGGAACAGGTGGTCGAGGATCGCCCCTGGCACATCCACGCCCGTGCCCATCGCCGGCTTTTGGTGCATGAGCACACCCGGTGCGGCATTGATCTCGATAATGCCCAGGGATCCCTCTTTCCAGGAGCGCTCTAGGCTGGTGGCGATGACATCGATGCCCAAGCACACCAGCGAGAACTGCTGGGCAATGGTTTGGGCCAAAACCACGTTGTCGGGATGGACGGTGGCCGTGACATCGCGGCTCACCCCCCCCGCCGAAAGATTGGACACCTTGCGCAGGTAGACCGTCCGCCCCGGTTCCAGCACGCTGTCCGCCGTCAGGCCCTGCTCCGCCAGAAAGCGCTCCATCGCCTCGTCCCACTGGATCGGCCCCAGCGGAGAAGTGGGGGTATCCCAGCGGGCGGGATCCCGGTTGGCCTGCTCGATCAGTTGCCCAATGCTGCTGTGGCCATCGCCGGTTACCGAGGCCGGGCGTCGTTCTGTGGCCGCCACAAAGCGCCCGCCCACACACAACAGGCGAAAATCGCTGCCCTGCAGATGCTTTTCCAGGATCAGCCGGATCGGCTGCTCAGGGGGAATGGCTGCCACCGCTGCACTGTAGGCAAAGGCCAATTCTTCTGGGGTTTGAATGCCTGCTGTCACCCCGATCCCCTTGTGGCCGGCCACCGGCTTGAGCACCACCGGATAGCCGATTTCCTGCGCCAATGGCAAAGCCTCTGCCAAAGAAGTAACCACCTCCCCCTGGGGCACGGGGAACCCTTGCGCCGCCAGAAAGGCCTTGCAATCGTCTTTGCGGGTGGTGAAGTCAGAGTCGAGATGGCTGTCGCAGTGAAAGGTGGTGGCCACCCCTCGCACTTGGTTGCGCCCATAGCCATACTGCATGACCCCTTCATCCCACAGGTAGCAGGCAGGGATCCCGCGTTCGTGCGCAGCCCGCAAGAGGGCATAGACCGTCGGCCCGCCGTACACCGAGTCGCGAAACAGTTGCTGCAGGCGACGCATCTCCCCCTCAACGTCGAAGGGCTCCCCCTGGGCGATGGCCTCCAGCCAATCCCAGGCAAAATAGACCGCAGCACGAGTGGTACGCCCGTGCAAGGTCTGCACCGCAATGCGCACGTACTCTGGAAACGGGTGACAGCTCCACCGCTGCAAGTGCAGATCCATCTGCAGCCGGTTCACCTCCGCCACCAGCCGAGCAAACAAATGGGCATAGGAAGGATAGGATCCCTCCTGCAAGGAGGGAAAATAGGAGCAGACCTTGGACAGGTAGGCCTCAATAGGCAGCGGCTGGGGGCACTGGGTGAGGGCAAAGTCGAAGGTGAAAGCGGCTGTATCCAGGTAGGGGTTGGGGCCGAGATAATGCTTCAGGTTGAAAATGTCGAAAGCATCCGACTCGCGCGCGTTGATGCGGGGCACGCCCGCCGCCTCCTGCAAAACCATAGCCGGCCTCAAGGGAAAAAGAACACCAGCCTCAGCTCCGGGAAAACCTGACCCTCCCGGCTTAGGCCGCTTCCATTATTCCCGATCCAACCCCCCTCCCCGCAGCACAAGGGATCCCGTGCAGCCTTTCGTCATGCCGCTCCCCAACCCCCCTCTCCCAGAGGGAGAGGGGCTGGGGGTGAGGGAAGCGGCTTGGATTGACACTCCCTCCGACTGAAGTCGGGGGATTCTTACGCAGTCCACAAACGGACTCGCAAAGGCGTTGTCAAGACGCCCCTAGACAGTCACTTGAGGCAAAACCTCAAGATTCTGCTTACTTTTCGTTCCTTCTCGTTCCCCAATGCACGGATCGGGCTTTTCACCGTAGTAGGTGCTTGGGAACGATAAGTTGACGAGCATTATTAGTAGTAGAGCAACTAAACTTGCCTACGGGCTTCTCGTCCCCGCGCTAAAGTGCGGGGCTACCAAGCTGTCCTGATGTGTCTTCATTGGGTTTGAGATATAGCTTTTTCCGAACTTTATGGGAGCTCTGTAGCCAAGCGGGAGCCTTACCTACGCAAGAGATCGATCCACATGACTGCAGCAGATAACGCCGGAAAAAGCTGCAGGTAACCGCCCGCCAGCCCTTAAATCCCCTCCCCTTTGCTTGTGGCAGCGCAGAGGGGTAGGGAGGTGTCTCAGACTTATTCGGAATTAGCAACGACCAACCTGCCCATCCGACTAATGAAGGGCGCTCAGGAGCACAACATCCGCAACCAACAGCGCCCCGGCAAAGGCCAGCAGGCTGCGCACGATCTGGCGCTCTTGCTTAGAACGATGGGATCCACCGATGCGGAGCCATTTCAGAGAGGGGGAAAGGCGATACAGCATAGGAAAGCCAGCAGAAGCCTAAAGCCATCATGCCCTATTCTGTGAGCCAGGCGGTTCCCCACGCTGGGGGGGAGAAACGGCTGGCCCTGGGGTGCAATTCCCTCTAGAGTGAGGGTTAGTCCTTTGCCCCTGTCTATGACCCCTCCTCTCGCCCAAGCCGAAACGGTTTTGCACAGTTGCTGGGATCACTGGCAATCTCTGGCCAGGCGTCAGGATGTGCAGCCGGAGTTGAGAGCTTTATCAGCTTTGCGCAAGCGCCTCACCGCCCGCCTGTTTGCCATTGCGGTGTTCGGGCTGGTCAACCGCGGCAAGTCAGCCGTTCTGAATGCCCTGATCGGCGAGGCGCGGCTGGAGGTAGGGCCCCTGAATGGGGTCACCCAACGGCCCCAATCTCTGCTGTGGCAACCGGATCCGGAGATCCCTTGGCGGGTGAGGCTGGTGGATACTCCGGGTTTGAACGAAGTAGAAGGCGCAGCCCGCGAACAGTTGGCCTGGGACGTGGCCCGCTCGGCAGATTTGATCTTGTTTGTCATCGCCACCGACCTAACCCAGTTGGAATACCAAGCCCTGTTGGAGCTGCGCACCCTGCACAAGCCCATCCTGCTGGTGTTGAACAAGTGCGATCTCTATTCAGAAGCCGAATTGCAGGCGATTCGCGCCCAGATCAGCCGCCACCTGGGCTGGGTGTCGCCGCAGGAGATCCTGACCGTCGCCGCTTGCCCAAAACCTCTGAAAGTGCGCACCCACTGGCCGGATGGCCGCATCACCCTGGAGTGGGAACGGCCCGCACCCCAAATTGAGACTCTGCGGGGGCGCATTGTGGAGATTTTGCAAACGGAGGCGGGCTCCCTCCTGGCCTTGAACGTCTTGAGGCGGCTGGATTGGGTTCAGGCCCAGATTCTGGAAAAACAATGGCAGCATCACGCCCGCTTTGTAGAGCAATGGGGCAAGGTTGTTGCCCTCGGCAAGGGGATCGCGGTGGGCCTGGCGCCGCTGGGGTGGGATTTGCTGCTGGCCCCGCTGCTGGATGGCCTGTGGCTGTTGGGCTTGGGGGTACGCTTGCATCTGCCCTGGGAAGCCCTATGGAAGGCGCTGGTCTCTTTTCGCGAAGGGCTGGGGCGACCGCTGCTGCTCAATGGGGCGCTGCTGCTGTGCGCCGAAGGGATGAGCTCCTGGCTGTGGGGAGACTGGGGCAACGGCCTTTTGCCGGGTTTGGTGGCGGGGGCAAGTTTATACCGCCTGGGATCCCTGGCGCCGCAGGCGCTCAGCCGGTTTGCGGCCCAAGCCTTCGGTCTAGGGGCAGGTCTTCATGCCCTGCTCGGACGGGAAAAGCCGGCTACGACAGACGGCGCACCGCCTTTGCCCAGTTCTCTCGCCTAGTTCTGCACCATTTCAGCAGCGTGGTAGGAGCTGCGCACCAATGGCCCGGAGCGCACCTGGCGAAACCCCATCTCACGGGCGATCTGGCCCAGCTCGGCAAACTCCTCCGGCGTCCAGTAGCGCTCCACAGGGCGGTGGGCCAAGGAAGGCTGCAAATATTGCCCCAGGGTGAGCCGGTCGCACCCCACCGCCAGCAGATCCCGGAAGGTTTCCAGCACTTCTGCGCGGGTTTCCCCATGCCCCAGCATCAGGCCGGACTTGGTGGGCAGGCCGGGATCCAGCTCCTTCACCGTTCGCAAAACCCGCAAGGATAGGTCGTAGCCGGAGCTGCGCCGCACCGCCTGCGACAGCCGCCGCACGGTTTCGATGTTGTGGTTGTAGCAGACGGGCTGAGCGGCCACCACACGGGCAATGCAGTCGCGATCGCCGCGAAAGTCGGGGGTGAGCACCTCGATCTGGATCCCAGGGCAGCGCCGCCGGATCGCCTGCATCACCTCCACGAAGCGACCGGATCCCTGGTCGGGCAGGTCGTCGCGGGCTACCGAGGTGAGCACCACATAGCGGAGACCCAGCAGCTCAACCGCCTCGGCCACCTTTTCCGGCTCTGCGGGATCCAACGGTGCAGGCCGCCCACCGGCCACCTGACAAAACGAACAGGCGCGGGTGCAGATCCCGCCCATGAGCAGAAAGGTGGCGGTCTTTTGGCTGTAGCACTCCGCCCGATTGGGACAGCGCCCCTCTTCGCAGATGGTGTGCAGGCCCCGCTGCTTGACCACCTGCTGCACCGCCGAGATATCGCTGGCCTTGCCGATGGAACGCTTGACCCAACTGGGAAGAGGGCTGACAGACATGAGAAAACCGTTGACTGGGGCTAAGTACCTGGAGAAAGCGTCCCTCTCCAACCCAAGGAGAGGGAGACAGCGTCTATTTTGACATGGACGCCTTCTCTGGCAACTGCCTCTGCCCAAAGCGGGTCAGGCTACCTGAGGGGCGGTCAGCATCTGGTTGACGATGCGCTGCACAATCTGAAAGCCGGTCACCGCCTGCCAACCCAAGATCGCCAAAATCACCGCGTTAAGCATCAGGTGAACATTGCGGGCCCAAACCTTCTGGCCATCCTTCATCAGCGGCGCCAAAGCCGCCGAGCTGGCCACCAAGGCGACAATGCCCAAGCCGGCCAGCAGGTGAGGCCCGACAAACAGCTTGCCGTTGTTGAGGTAGGTGACCCCCATGCCGCCCAGGGCTCCGAACACCATGAACACCAGAAACAGGGATCCGGCCAGGAAGTGCCGCTGAGCAAACTTCCCTTTGATCAGCTCCTTGCGTTCTTCTGCCGAGGCGGTGCGCACCCGCCGCGCCTGTAGCCCCAGGTAGAGGGCATACAGAGCCAGGGCAAAGGCCAAAATCATCAGCACAGGGTGAAAAAAAGGCAGTGCCAATTCCAACCAGCGGGGAAGTTGAAGGCTGCTCATAGGGATCGCGCAACGAAGAGGAAGCTGCTTCTAAATTAACATAAATTTAAATTAACCGAAAGCCAATTCCCTTGCTGCTGCAACGAGGGCGCGCATGGGCTCCAGCAGTTGGGGCGCCATCTGGGTGAGGTCTTGATACAGGCAAATTTGCTGTTGGCAGCGGGCTAGGTTATGGGCTTTGCGACTTGGGTACCGCTGCGGATCCCAATTCCAGTAGCAGTCCTCGAACCAATCCTGCAGAAAGCGGATCCCCAATTCCAGGGTAATCAGTTGGATCCCTTGGATGATGAGTTCTGGTTGTAGGGTGTGCAGGTTGCCGGTTTGGGCATAGCCCCGCAACCCCGCCAGGATCGCCTTGGGCTGAAAGGTATTGCCTCGTTTACCCCAGGAGCGCAAAGCATCTCCCAGTTCAACGTAGAGGTTGTGATACATAAAGGTGTCCAGATCCACCAGACCCACAAATCGCCCCTGCTCGTCGAACAAAAAGTTGTTGAACTTGAGATCGCCATGGATGATCTGCGTTGGGATCCCTGAGGGCAGCAAAAGGTGCGGCACAGTTTCGATTAAAAATTGCCATTCTGCTCGCACTTCTGGCGCCGGGTCGCGCTGGCGGAGCTGTTGCCAAAGGTGGGCCGTGTCGTGAAAATGCGGGATCTGGAAGCGAAAGCGATATTGCCACTGGGCCAAGAGCCGGTGCAAGCGTCCAACGGCTGCCCCTGCCTCTTCCAGGTAACTCCCATCGGGCGGGGTTGAATGCGAGGATCCCGGCAGACACTCCATAACCCGCCACAGCCCTTCTGCCCAGCTCAAATGCAGGGATCCATCCCGAGCGCGGCGAAATTGGGGCACGGGGAAGCCTTGTTGCCTTAGCCATTGGCCGACGGCTTGACCGTCTTCGGTGACAGCAGGATCCAAGCGGGGATGAAGACGCTGGGCAATGAAGGATCCCTCAGAGGTATTGAGTTTCCAGGTCTGGTGAATGAGGCCCACTCGGATGGCTTCGGGTGGATCCGGATCCCCCAGTTGAAAGTGCTGGACAAGGGGATCCAGCCAAGTCAAGTCAAGCATAGGCCAGGAAAAATTAAAGTTCTATGGAAGTTGGTCGGCGTTGGGGCATTTGCCCTCCTCAATAAGTAGGGTAAGCCGTTCGGGTTGTGCAGCTTTTTTTCGACTAAACCTGCTACAGTCGCAGCCTTTTTGCCGGTCAGAACCCTCTGCCCAATTGACCGCGAACTCAGGTGTCGTTCTAGCAAACCTGTGAAAGAGACCTATTTGCTACCTTAATGAAGGTTGCTGGCCGGACAATCGTCAGGTTTGCTAATCACCCTATGGATACCCGCCTAATCAACATTGGCTTTGGCAACATCGTCGCCGCCGGACGTGTGATCGCCATTGTGAGTCCCGAGTCAGCGCCCATCAAACGCATCATCAGTGATGCCCGCGAGCGGGGCCAGTTGGTGGATGCTACCTACGGTCGCCGCACCCGCGCTGTCATCATCACCGATTCCGGGCACGTGATTCTCTCTGCTATCCAGCCCGAAACCGTTGCCAACCGCTTCCTAACGGCCAAGCCCGGTTTGTCAGAGGAAACCGAGTGAAAGCCCATCGCCGCAAGCCATCTGCAAGAACCAAGAGTGAGATATTCTAAAACAAACCCAAACCAGCTCGTCGCTCTCTGCCTATGCCAGCCTCTCCTGCCCCAGTTTCCTCTGAGTGTACGCAGCCGCAGGGATCCCTTCCACCTCCTGCTACTTGCGGTCGCCTGCTGGTGTTGACAGGGCCCAGCGGGGTAGGCAAAGGTACGCTGGTCAGCCAATTGCGCCAGCGCCACCCCGAACTGTATTTTTCGGTCTCGGTCACCACCCGCCCGCCCCGCCCCGGCGAACAGGAAGGCGTCAACTACTACTTTCGCAGTCGCGAGGAATTTCTCAGTTTGATCGAAGCCAATGAGCTGTTGGAATGGGCACAGTATGCCGGCAACTTTTACGGCACTCCCCGCGAGATCGTCTGCCAAAAACTCAGACAGGGTCAGGATGTGCTGCTGGAAATTGAGCTGGCCGGGGCCCGCCAGGTGAGGCAGCAGTATCCAGACGCCATTCGCATCTTTCTCTGTCCCCCTTCTCTGGAAGAGCTAGAACGTCGCATTCGTGAGCGCGGACAAGACTCAGAGGCAAGCATCGAGCGGCGCCTAGAACAGGCCCGCAAGGAATTGGATGCCCAAGACGAATTTGACTACGTGATTGTCAACGACAACCTGGAGCGAGCTCTGCAAGAGCTGGAAGCCCTGCTCTATCCTCCCGCCCCCCCTTCGAGAGAGCAGCAGTCTTAGCTTCTCCAACCCTTCCCTCAAAAGCCGGTGTCTGGGTTGCAGCGCCTCGAAACCGCCTCTAGAGTTAACTGGCGGTTAAGAAAAAAGCCGCTGGGGGGTGTGATTTGGCTTTGCTTGTGAGATGATAGTAAAGCTGTGCTTTTTGCGCAGCCTCTGGTTCTAATCAGTTCTATCTGGCCAATTAGGGGATAGTATGCTGCACACACTATCTGGCCAATTAGGGGATAGGTCTCCAGCTCTGATCGGGATCCACTGTATCCTGGAGCTTTACGACTGCCCGGCCAATCTTCTGGATGATGCCTCTCTCGTGCAACAGGCTTTGCGGGAGGCAGCCAGACGTTCCAACTCCACCTTTTTGGGACAACTGTGCCATCCATTTGAGCCGCAGGGGATTACGGCGCTGGCCCTTTTGGGAGAATCCCATATCTCCATCCACACCTGGCCTGAGACGGGCTATGCGGCGGTGGATGTCTTTACCTGTGGTCGCCACACCCGACCGGAAGCGGCCTGCGAATATTTGATCGACGTGTTTCAAGCGCGGCGATATTCCCTGCGCAAGGTGCCCCGCCGCACCACGCAACCGACACTCCTGGAAGAAGACCCCGACTCGGCTGAGGTGCTTACCTGCGAAGCGACCGGACGAAGGCGCTGAGATGGCCGGTGGCAGCTTTTTCCGACTTCACGGGATCTCGAGATTCAACCACTGAAAATCCCGGCATGGGATCTGGGTATCCCAGAGGTCGGTTCCTATCAACGGTACGGCGAGGTGTGCCGATGGACAGCCCGAGGAGTTTCTTTTGGGTTCAGGAGTACTTGACCCCTTGGGACTACGCCGCCCGTGCAGTCACGCGCATCCTGGCCTACCGCAAAACCCCTTTCCAGGAGATGCTCATCGCCGAGACGGGGGCCTACGGCAAGGGTCTAATGCTGGATGGGCATTGGCAATCCACCACGGTGGATGAGTTTCTGTACCACGAGGCTCTGGTTCACCCGGCCCTGGTGCAGGTCGTCCAAGCAGGCGGGATCCCGCGGCGGGTATTGGTGTTGGGAGGGGCCGAAGGGGCGACGCTGCGGGAGGTGCTGCGTTGGCGCTCGGTGGAGCAGGTGGTGATGGTGGACATCGATGGGGAGGTAGTGGCCGCCTGTCGAGAGCACCTGCCGGAAATGCACCAGGGATCCTTTGAAGATCCGCGTGTGCAGGTCGTGATTGCCGATGCTTTCGACTTTCTCCACCGGACAGAGCCGGTTTGGGATGTCATCCTCTCCGACCTATCGGATCCTGTTGAAGCTGGCCCTGCCTACCGCCTCTTTACCCAGGAGTTTTTCCGCCAGATCCGCTCCAAGTTGCAGCCCGCTGGGGCTTTTGTCCTCCAGGCGGGGCCGACGGGGCCGGTGGACTTGTGGCAGCACACCCGCATCGTTCACACCCTGAAAACGGTGTTTGCTGCCGTGCAGCCCTACGCCATTTATGCTCCCACCTACGGCGGCCCACTGGGGTTTGCCCTGGCAGCCCAGGATCCCATCTCTTCCAGGCCGGAGCCGGAACAGATCGACCAGATTCTGAGCCAGCAGTTGGATCCCGCTCGAGGGACGCTGCGCTTTCTCGATGGCATCACCCTGCTGGGGCTTTACCAAGTCCCGGCTCACCTGCGCCGCGCCATTGCCGCCGAGACCACGGTTTACACCCTGGATAACCCTCCTCAGGTCGAGTAACCTGTCGGCCCCAATCCGCGATTAAAAATGGGATCCCAGGGTATTTGTCTTCGATGCCATAACTTGGTAGATTCGTGAGCAGCCGAATTTTGCTTCCCTGATGAAAGTCCTGGTTATTGGTGGTGACGGATACTGCGGCTGGGCGACAGCCCTGCACCTGTCTAACAGGGGCTATGAGGTGGCCATTCTCGATTCCTACGTGCGCCGCCTCTGGGATCTGCAACTGGGGGTTTCTACCCTGACGCCCATTGCCCAGCTCGAGCAGCGGGTGGATCGTTGGAAGGGCTTGACCGGCAAAGATATTCCCATTTTCGTTTGCGACGTCACCAACTACGAAGCCTTGATCTCCTGCATGCGCCGCTTCCCGCCGGATGCCATCGTCCACTTTGGCGAGCAGCGCTCTGCCCCCTACTCGATGATCAGCCGCGAACATGCGGTGATGACCCAGGTGAACAACGTGGTGGGCACCCTGAACATCCTCTACGCCATCAAGGAGGAATTTCCCGATTGCCACCTGGTGAAGTTGGGCACCATGGGCGAGTATGGCACCCCCAACATCGACATCGAGGAGGGGTACATCACCATCGAGCACAACGGCCGCAAGGATACCCTGCCCTATCCCAAGCAGCCGGGATCCATGTATCACCTCTCCAAAGTGCACGACAGCCACAACATCCACTTCGCCTGCCGCGTCTGGGGCCTGCGGGCCACCGACCTCAATCAAGGAGTGGTGTACGGCGTGTTAACAGAAGAAACCGGCATGGACGAAGTGCTGATCAACCGCCTCGACTACGACGGCGTGTTCGGCACGGCTCTAAACCGCTTTTGCATTCAGGCGGCGGTGGGGCACCCACTGACGGTGTACGGCAAGGGGGGCCAAACCCGTGGCTTCCTGGATATCCGCGACACGGTGCGCTGTGTGGAGCTGGCCATCGCCCATCCCGCCGAGCCGGGTCAGTTCCGGGTGATGAACCAGTTCACGGAGCAATTTAGCGTGGAGCAACTGGCGCTGTTGGTGCAAAAGGCGGGGGCCACCCTGGGTCTGAAGGTGGAGATCAACTACCTGGAGAACCCCCGCGTCGAGCTAGAGGAGCACTACTACAACGCCAAAAATACCAAGCTCCTAGATCTGGGCCTGCAGCCCCACTATCTGTCTGACTCCCTTTTGGATTCGCTGCTCAACTTCGCCCTCAAGTACAAAGACCGGGTGGATGTGCGGCAGATCCTGCCCAAGGTGAAGTGGAAGGGCTAGCTCTCTAGGCAAGCTTGGGCCAGGCTCAGCCAGCCGCGGGCCAGATTCTCCAGGTCATAGCCCCCTTCTAGGCCGAAGACGGTCTTGCGGGTCACCTCCTCCAGGCAGAGGTGAGCCAGGCGGCCAAAGTCTTCCTGCTCCAGCAGCATGCTGGCCAAGGGATCCCCTTTGGCACAGTCAAAGCCCGCGCTCACCAGCAGCAAATCCGGCTGGAAGGCCCGCAAGAAGGGCAAAATCTTCTCATCGAGAGCCTTTTTATAGGCCGACCAGTCTGACCCAGCAGGCAGAGGCACATTGCAGAGGTTGCCGTGGATCCCGGTTTCCTGGGCCAAGCCCGTGCCGGGGTAGAGGGGAAACTGATGGATAGAGGCATAGGCCAGTTGGGGGTGGCGCTCCACCACCGCCTGCGTGCCGTTGCCGTGATGGACATCCCAATCGAAAATCGCCACCCGCCTTACCCCTGGCTGCTCCAGGGCCCAGAGGGCAGCAATGGCGGCGTTGCTGAAGAGGCAAAACCCCATCGCCCGTTCTGGCTCCGCGTGATGCCCCGGCGGGCGACACAGCACCAAAGCCGGCTGAGCTGCGGCCAAAGCCGAAGCGGAAGCGGCAAGCCAGGCTCCCACCGCCAAGCGCGCCGCCTCGAAGCTTGCTGCGGAAACGGAAGTATCTGCGTCGATGCGTCCCCCGCCCCTCGCGGCCAACTCGGCCACCCGTTGAATGTGCCAGCGCGGGTGAACCCGCTCCAACTCGGCCAGATCGGCCAAGGGGGGATCCCGCCATTCCAGATGCTCGGCGAAAGAGGCGCTGCGCAGCGCCTTGACAATGGCCTGCAGGCGAGCCGGGCGCTCAGGATGGAAGGGACCAGTGTCGTGGCGGAGAAAGGTCTCCGAATAGTAGACGGGCAACATACCAGGGCGAGGCAATGTTCTCGCAGTTTAGCCTAAGCCCGTGCTTCTCTACCCGTAAAAAGCTTCCGACATGGATCCCGCATAGGGGTCAACGCCAAAAGAAGCTTGTTGCAGCTTCTGCTTGACCACATCCCGCACCACTGAGCGGAGCAATTCCAGCTCAGAGGGGTTGAGCTGATCGCGGCTGGGACACTCATCGGCAGCCAGCCACATGTAGACAGCAGGAACGCGGTTTAGGATCTGCTGCATCATCGCTTCCCGCTCCTTGGCGTCATGAAACACCTGCTGATGGGGATGCTCGGTACAGAGGTAATTTTCCAGCTCTCCTAGGGCCAGATACTCAACGATATTAACCAACATCTTTTCCATCATGATCAACGTCCCTCCTAAAAATCCCTGTCACTCTTAAAACAGGTATTAAACAAAGCGTGTGTAAGATCTCTTCTGCGGCTAAGCCTTTCCATCTCTATTTACCTCGTTCGTCTTCCCGCTTGCCGCTAAAAGCAGCCAACAGGAACCATCAGAAACCTTGAAGATCGCTTCGCTGGCATCCGGCACCAACGAAAAATTATCGAGCTTCCGAGGAGAGCAGGGTACAGTATTTAACAAAGACTATAGAAGCTCAGCCACAGTGAGAAAGAAGATCTCACTCAACCACTCCTCGCCCACCACGCTAGCATACGACTATGTGAAAAATTATGGGAATATCAAGGAACTTACATATTTTTTGACAATTGGCTAACTTAGCGCGCCAAAGCCGGCTTGGAATACTGCTGAGACAAGTGCTGAGAGGCCAGACAGGTGACTGCTGGCCCCAGCTACGGGCTCCGCAAAGCCGTTGCAGCTTAGGGATCTGAACTCAGAAACAATGAGGCTAGCCCGCCAATGGTAAATCAACTCGCTGGGCCTGGATCCAGAAAGATTCTAGGTCATAGTAGTTTCTTTCCTCTTGCAAGAGCACATGGACGATGAGATCCGCATAGTCGATCAGAATCCAGGAGCCTGAGTCTTGGCCTTCGATGCGGCGCGGAGCTTGTTGCCACTTCTCCCAAAGATTTTCCTCAATTGCCCGGGCAATGGCGCGAACCTGTGTAAGCGAATAGCCGCTGATCAAAAGGAAGTAGTCTGCCAGTGTGGAAATCTGGGACACATCCAGCAGAACAATGTCGCCACCTTTTTTTTCTTCCGCCGCGCGAGCTGCGCTCAACGCCATGCGATAGATGGGATCCCCGGCAGGGGCAGGCATAAGCTGTAGCAACTAAAACCCTCCCGAAACGACTGAGTTGCCTTGGAACATAACCTTCTCTAAATCCTTTCTATCTAAAGGATGCAACAGAAAATGATTCCGAGTCATGAGGGTGCGCGGATGAATCACCTGATTCCGATCTAGCAAAAATTTTAGGCTCAAGTCACAGACTCCCACCACGGTTTTAGACAAATCTACAAAAGCCATCTGCCGCAACCGCTCCAATTCTGGGCTGCTGCCCCGATTCGGCTCCAGAGCATCGGCTACAAAAACCACACAACTCAGCGGATCCATGCCGGGCCGCCCCAGGGTGTGGTTGGCAATGGCCGCCAAAATCTCTGCATCCTGTACCTGAAACTGCTCCCGTGCCAGCAGGGATCCCACCTCGGCGTGGAGAATGTGGGGTTCGGCCCGCTCGATCTCGTCCAGCTCCCGTTCCTGAGCCACCCTTTGCAACAGTTGCTCCGGCGGGAAGGACTTGGCCAGGTCGTGCATCAACCCTGCCCAAGCAGCTTTTTGCTCGTCCAGCCCATAGTGGGCCGCCAGTTGCCGGGCCATTGCCTCTACCCCCAAGATATGGCGAAGGCGAGGGGGCGGCACCTGACGCTGTAGCCAGGCCAACACCTCCTCCCGCTGCAGTTGAGCGCCGCTCACCCTAGTCATTTTGCAACTTCAGCACCGCCATAAATGCTTCTTGGGGCACATCCACCGTTCCCACTGCCTTCATGCGTTTTTTCCCCTCTTTTTGCTTTTCCAAAAGCTTGCGTTTGCGGGTCACATCTCCTCCGTAGCACTTGGCCAAGACATTTTTGCGCAGGGCCGGTATGGTTTCACGAGCAATCACTTTGGAGCCGATCGCCGCCTGAATGGGCACTTCAAATTGATGGCGGGGGATCAGCTCCCGCAACTTGGCAACCAGGGAACGGCCTACATAAAAAGCTTTGTCCCGATGCACAATAGTGGATAAAGAATCCACCACCTCGCCGTTAATCAAAATGTCCAAGCGCACCAGATCATCCGCACGATAACCCACCATTTGGTAGTCCATGCTGGCGTAGCCACGGGTGCGCGATTTCAATTGATCGAAAAAGTCGGTGACCACTTCTGCCAGCGGTAGCTCATATACAAGCGTAGTTCGACCCTGCGCCAGATATTTCATGTCCTTAAAGGTGCCGCGTTTGGTCTCGCACAGCTCCATCACGGTACCGACAAATTCCTCAGGAAGAATCACCTCTACCCTCACAATCGGCTCCTCAATGCTGGTGCGCTCGTTGGGGGAAGGCAGCTTGCTGGGATTGTCTACCCGAATCACAGAGCCGTTGTTGAGGGTAACTTGGTACACCACCGTCGGAGCTGTAATCACCAAATCGAGGTTGTACTCCCGTTCTAGGCGCTCCTGAACCACCTCCATGTGCAGCAGGCCCAGAAAACCACAGCGGAAGCCAAAGCCCATGGCAGGGGAAACTTCCGGCTCAAAGTAGAGAGCAGCATCGTTGAGCTTGAGTTTTTCCAGAGCTTCTTTGAGTTCGGCGTATTGATCGGAGCTGCTGGGGAAGAGGCCACAAAACACCATCGGCTTGGCTTCTTTGTAGCCGGGCAGAGGTTCAGAGGCCTTGCGATGGACAAGCGTAATGGTATCCCCAACACGGGCGTGTTCCACGCTCTTGATGGCAGCGGCCACGTAGCCCACCTCGCCCGCATGCAGGGCCTCGACCGGCTCTTGATGGGGGCGCATCACCCCCAGCTCGGTAATCTCGTATTCTCGGCCAGAGGCCATGAAGCAAATCTTGTCTCCCGTCTTCACCTCCCCATCCATGATGCGCACATAGACGATCACACCGCGGTAGGAGTCGTAGTAGCTATCGAAAATCAAAGCCCGCAAGGGATCCGCCACCGTATCCCGTGGCGGGGGCACCCGCTGCACAATAGCCTCTAGGATCTCTTGGATGCCGATGCCCATTTTGGCAGAAGCCAAGATCGCTCCGCTGCAATCGAGGCCGATTACCTGCTCGATCTCAGCGATCACCCGCTCCGGCTCCGCCCCCGGCAGGTCAATTTTGTTGATCACCGGGATGATCTCTAGGTTGTTCTCTAGGGCCAGATAGACGTTGGCCAGGGTCTGCGCTTCCACACCTTGAGAGGCATCCACCACCAGCAGCGCCCCTTCACAGGCTGCCAGGGAGCGGGAGACTTCGTAGGTAAAGTCCACATGCCCCGGCGTGTCGATGAGGTTGAGCACATAGTTCTGGCCGTCTTGGGCGCGGTAGTTCATGCGGGCCGCCTGCAGCTTGATGGTGATGCCCCGTTCCCGCTCCAGTTCCATGTTGTCCAACAGTTGCGGCTTCATCTCGCGAGCTGAAACGGTGCCGGTTTCTTGCAAGAGCCGGTCGGCCAGGGTGGATTTGCCGTGGTCGATGTGGGCGATGATGGAAAAGTTGCGAATGCGGGAGACGGGAACGTCGGTCATAAGAACCTGTCAGGGCAAAGATTTTTTACAATGCTAGCCTCTTTGGCCCTCTGCCCAGGCCAAGGTTGTCCAGAAGTTAACCGGCAAGGAGGAAGATAGAGTCGTTTCAAACAAGATTAAGACACTTTGCCGCCGACCCGCCCTCACCCCCGGCCCCTCTCCCAGAGGGAGAGGGGAGTTAGAGCGACAGCATTGCGTAGTAATAACGAGGTGGAGAAGTGTTTCATTGCTATTTGATAATGACTATAACAACCCTTCTGACGGTTGCCAGAGCAACTTAAAGTGGCTGGGACAGCTTTTCCCGGCAACGCCGACTATGGTCGGCGTAACGGATGGGTCGCTCGCGTGGCAGCAATCTTACTCAGCAGACTTCCCCTCAAGGTGGAGAAACCAGAAGGAACTCAGATGAGTTGTGGCAACTCCGCCAGGGAGCTGTGGGGCTGGCTCGACAGCAGAGGGATCGGCCCAAAATCTCGGCCTTACTTGTCTAGCTTCTCGATGTAGGGGCGAATGTCGTTGAGGTCGATGTAGCGGTCGGTGGCGTTGCGCAGCTCGCGAGCGATCATCCCTTCGGTGGAGACGACCGTAATCAGGGTGTTTTTGGAGCGCAACAGCTCGACGGCCCGCTCAAAATCGCCATCGCCGCTAAACAAAACGATCCTGTCGTATTGCCCAACGGTGTTGAACATATCGATAACGATCTCGATATCCAGGTTGGCCTTCTGGGAGTAGCGGCCGGAGTCTTCGTCTCGATACTCTTTAAGAATCTTGGTGCGTACGGTGAAGCCCAAGCTGATCAGAGCATCTCGAAAAGCCCTTTGATCGTTGGGATCCTTGATGCCGGTGTACCAAAATGCGTTGACTAGCTCGACATTGGGCTGTGACCTAACAAAATAATCCAAGACTCGGCGCGGGTCGAAAAACCAGCCATTTTTTTGTTGGGCATAAAACATATTGTTCCCATCGATAAAGATGGAAACCCGCGTGACGGGATGGCGAAACATAAAGATTTTTCCGGGAATATAAGGTGGACTGGTCAGGAAAAGAGGGCGAAAACGAGAGTGTCGATTATCCTAAGGTAAGGGGTGGCTATGGCAGGCCAGCGCCTGCTGATACCAATCTCTCATCATAGCGAAAACAGGGATCTTTTTCCCTAGCTATTAGCCCAGGCGCCTTTGGAGATCAGGGTGGGTTCCGTCTGCCCTAGGGCATAGCTGGAGCCGGGTCGATCCGCTTGGCTGACATATAGCTCCGCCAATTGTCGGGCCAGGTTGCGGATGCGCCCAATGTAGAGGGTGCGCTCGGCTACGGCAATGACGCCGCGGGCATCGAGCAGGTTAAAGGTGTGGGAGCACTTGAGCACATAGTCGTAGGCGGGCAGGAGCAGAGACACAGCCAACCGATCCGGCAACAGTTGTTTCTGCAGCTTCTGGTGTGTGGTTTCGATCAAGCGCTTAGCCTCGGCTTCGTAGAGGCGGAACAATTCCAGCAGCATTTCAGGGTCGGAATACTCGAAGTTGTAGTAGGACTGCTCCACCTCGTTTTGGAAATAGATTTGTCCATAGGTAATCCGGCCCAGGGAAGGGTGCTCATTCCAGCAGAGATCGAAAACCGAATCTACCCCCTGCAGGTACATGGCCAGGCGCTCTAGCCCATAGGTAATTTCTACAGAAACCGGGCGACAATCCTGCCCGCCCACCTGTTGAAAGTAGGTGAACTGGGTAACTTCCATGCCGTCCAGCCACACTTCCCAGCCCACACCCCAAGCCCCCAAGGTGGGAGATTCCCAATCATCTTCCACAAAGCGAATGTCGTGCTCTGCCGGGTTGATGCCCAGAGCTTGTAGGCTATCTAGGTACACATCTTGGATGTTGTCGGGGGAGGGTTTGATCAGCACTTGGTATTGAAAATAATGCTGCAGGCGGTTGGGGTTTTGGCCGTAGCGCCCATCGGTGGGGCGGCGACAAGGTTCGACATAGGCCACCCGCCAGGGATCCGGCCCCAGGGCACGCAAAAACGTGTGGGGGCTCATGGTGCCGGCGCCTTTTTCCAGGTCGTAGGGCTGCAGGATGAGGCAGCCTTGTTCCCCCCAAAACTGCTGCAGGCGAAAGATCAAGTCCTGAAAGGTGTGGGCTGACATGACAAGGGCTGGGCAAAGCTACCCTATCCTACCAATCTCCCCCGCTCAGTCGATCAGCTCTTCTTCTCGATCGGCTGAATCTGAGTAGTCCCACTCGATGGGGGGCATTTGGTCGAAGGCCTGTTTGAGGGCGCTCTCCCAGAGCTTGCGCATCTTGGCCAGGTAGGGATCCCCGGTGCGCAGGCGCAGGCGGTGGGTAACTTTGAACTGATTGGCCGGCACCATCACCAGGTCGATGGGGGGGCCGACGGAGATGTTGGACTTCATGGTGGAGTCGATGGAGAGGAGAGCGCATTTGGCCGCATCCTGCAGCGAGGTTTCGTAGGAGAGGGTGCGATCCAGGATGGGCTTGCCGTATTTGGTTTCCCCCACTTGCAAAAAAGGCGTTTCTGGGGTGGCTTGAATGCAATTGCCCTGGCTGTAGATCAAAAAAAGGGCCGGCTCCTCGCCGCGGATTTGTCCTCCCAGCAACAGGCTGCACTGGGCGTCGATGCCGTCTTTTTCCAACCAGGGTCGGTCTTGCTCTTGGATGTAACGAATTTTGGATCCCAGGTAGCGGGCCACGTCGTAGAGATGGGGAAACGTGTGAAGATTCGCACTTTCCTGCTGTCGCAGATCCCGCTGCACTTCCGTTAAAACGCTCTGGGTAATAGACAGGTTGCCAGAGGTGCAAATTAAGATTACCCGTTCTTCGGGCAAGGAAAAATCGAACAGCTTCTGGTAGGTGGAGACATAGTCCACCCCGGCGTTGGTGCGGGAATCTGCTGCCATCACCAAGCCAAAACGGGTGAGGATGCCAAGGCAGTAGGTCATGGGAACGATTGGCTCGGCCTTCTGATTGTAGAGGGTTGTAGAGGGTCAGGAGAGAGCGAATCCAATTTTGTGGCGGATTTCCTCCCGCAGGCGGGCGGTGATCGAGGCTTCGTCCAAATCGGCCAAAATCTGGGCTATGGCGGCTTTGGGCCCCTCCGGCCCCCAACTGGCTCCCTGGGCCAGGTAGCGACGGGCCGCCTCCCCGATGGCGTAGCAGGAAAACCCGGCCAACACCGCCTGGGTCAGGGCCACCGAACCGTAGGCCCCCAGAGAGAGTCCCCCAGCAAAGGGCAGGGATCCCCCCAGCAAGGTTTTCAGGGATCCCAGGCCCAACAGCGCCACCCATTCTCCTGCCCCCAGGCTGAGCATGCTGAGGACGATCTTCTGCAGCAGTTGGGCGGCTCCCGCGCTGCTCATGGGCCAGCCATACAGGCGGGACAGGCGCAGGATCAGGGTGACATCCAGAGCCAGCCCTCCCAGAGTATCCAGCAGGGTAATGGGGTTGAGGGCAACCGCCAGCGCTTTGGTGCGGGCAGCGGCGGCGATGAGATCTTGGGCCTGCTGGGCGCGGCTTTGCAGCTTGCGCTCGATCACCTGTTGGTTGACGCGATCGGCAAACAGGAGGGCATTCAAGGCCAGCAGTGAGCGCCCCTCCCGATGCAGGACTTCCAGGATTTTCAGGCGCAGCTCGTCCACCTGCGGGGATCCCACTTCCAGTTGGGCGCCGAAGCTCCCGTCCGGCCTTTGCACCAGGCGAGGCACGCGCGGGGAGGCCGCCACCATGACAATTTCGTTGGGGGAAAGGAGCTGCCGTACCCGTTCGTTGCGGATCTTGTCGTAAATGGCCTGGCGATCCGCCTCTGGGTACTGGTCGATCTTGTTGAAGACCAGCAGCATGGGCTTGCCCGCCTCCCGCAGGGCCGCCAGGGCTTCGAACTCCACCCGTGTCAGATCCCCACAGACGACAAACAGGATCAGATCCGACCGCTGCGCCACCTCTTGGGCCAGCCGCGCCCGCTCCTCGCCGTCCACCTCATCGAGGCCAGGGGTGTCGATCAGCTCCAGACGGGATCCCTGCCAGTGGGTAACCTGTACCGATTGAATGGCTGGCGGGGGAAGTTGGGATCCCCGGGCCGGGGCGGCTGGGGCCTTGGGGCGGGTTTCCCAACTGATGTTCCAAACGGCAGCTCGATGGGTACGGGTGACGCCGTGGGTTGGCCCCGTCTCGAACACCGGCTCGCCCAACAGGGCATTGAGCAGGGAGGACTTGCCCCGCCCCACCAGGCCAAAGGCGGCGATGTGGATCACCTCAGTCTCCAGCTTGTCCAGCAGCGTTTGCAGATCCTCTAACTCCCCTTCTAGGCCCGCGATCTCTTGGGGGTGCAGATCCAGTTGGGCCACCCACTGGCGCAGGCTGCGCTTGGCTTGCTGGTAGTTGAGGTCATCTTCTAGGGTGTTGCGGCGAGCCATGGCCGTAGCGCTCAATAGCAGTGGAGAATAGCCCAGCAGGGGCGGGTGTCAACCCTCAACGACAACGATCAACGACAGGCAGAAAAGCTAATCTCAAAGAAAGGCAGTTGGCCTTGCCGAGATCTGCAACTTCAAAAATAACGTTAAAACTAACGTTGAGAACCGAGAGTTCGCGACAGGAGGTTTTTCATGCCCAGGGCCATCTGGAACGGGGTGGTGGTGGCGGAGACCGACCGCTACGAAACCGTGGAAGGCAACATCTATTTTCCGCCGGAATCTTTGCGGCGGGAATACTTTCAGCCCAGCCCCACCCACACCACCTGCCCTTGGAAGGGGCAAGCCAGCTACTACACCCTTGTGGTCAACGGCCAGGAGAACAAAGACGCCGCCTGGTACTACCCCGATCCCAAGCCGGCTGCAGCCAATATCCGCGGCTACGTGGCCTTCTGGAAGGGCGTCAAGGTAGAACCCTAGCCGTTTGCCGGCTGGGTATGATGGAAAAAATCGGAGAGGCAAGGCAATGCTGACCAAGGGCCGGATCCCGTTCAGGCTGACCTGCTGGGCAAAAAAATTGTGTTGGGCCGGATTGAGCCTGGTGCTGTTGGGCTGCAGCCCAGCAGGCTTGCGCACGCCGCGCCCCACCCTGGCCGGCAGCGGCCTCAACAGCATTTTCCCCGATGGGGAGCCTGCTTTCAGTGGCGATGGTCGCTACCTGGTGTTTTCCTCTGCCCGCAGCGGCAGCCAGGATATTTTTCTCTACGACACGGTGGAACAGCGGCTGGTGGACTTGCCCGGTCTGAATTCCAGCGATGTGGCTGCCACCTCGCCCGACATTAGCGCCGACGGTCGCTACATCGTCTATGTCTCCAATGCGCTGGGCAAGTCGGAGATCTTTCTCTACGACCGGCAAACCCGCCGCGTCGAAAACATCAGCAGCCGGGTGCCGGGGGATGTGCGCAACCCCACCATCAGCGGCGATGGCCGCTTTATCGCCTTTGAAAGCAACGGTCGCGGCCAGTGGCACATCGAGATCTTTGACCGCGGCCCGGCGGCGGCCACACGGCCCTCTGCCCCCAGCTCCTCCACTGCCGGCAACAATCCCAACAATCCCTAAAGAGATCCCGCTGTTTGGATGACGCCCTAGCCACCCTGGATCTGCCCCATGCCCACTGCCTTTGCCCAACGACTGGAGCTGCTGCACTCTAATGTCTTCGACCAGCTAGACCAGGCCAAGTGGGAGGCGCGTCGGTCGGGCTTGGATGTCATCGACCTTTCTTTGGGCTCCTCAGATCTGCCCCCGCCTCCGGAAGCGCTGGCAGCCATTCAATCCGCTTTGTCGGATCCCGCCACCTACGGCTACACTCTGTTTCACGACACCGCCGATTTCCGCGCCGCCTGCGCCAAGTGGTACCTGAGGAAGTTCGGCCTGGGGATCGACCCAGAAACCGAGGTGCTGCCGCTGATCGGATCCCAGCAGGGAACGGCCCTTCTACCGCTGGCCTTGCTCAATCCCGGGGATATTGCTTTGGTCACCGACCCCGGCTACCCCTCCCACGTGGGCGGGATCCATCTGGCGGGAGGGATCCCTTACTATTTGCCCCTGCGGGCGAAAAACCGCTTCCTGCCCCAGTGGGACGAGATCCCGGTGGAGGTCTGTCGTCGGGCGCGGCTGTTGGTGCTGAGCTATCCCCACAACCCCACCACCGCCACCGTCACCCCAGAGTTTTGGCAGGAAGCGCTGCAATTTTGTCGGCAGCACGATATCTTCCTGGCCCATGACTTTCCCTATGTGGACTGGCGTTTCGACGGCCAGGTGGCTCCCTCGGCGCTGCTGGCGGATCCAGACAAGACCCGCACCATCGAGTTCTTTTCCCTCTCTAAGTCCTATCACATGGGGGGGTTCCGGGTGGCCTATGCCATCGGCAGCCGCGAGCTGATCCGAGCTTTGCGCCTGGTGAAGTCCACCATCGACTTCCACCCCTACCAGGGCATTCTGCGGGGGGCAGCGGCGGCCTTGGCGGCTCCCGATAGCTTCTTGGATCACTGGCGGCAGGTGTACCGCCAGCGGCGGGATATCGCGGTGGCAGCCTTGCACCGCATCGGCTGGCCCGTGCCCCTGCCGGAGGCCACCATGTACCTGTGGGCGCCTTTGCCGGAGTCCTACCGTGGTTCCTCAGCCCAGTTTTGTCTGGACTTGGTGAGGGCTACCGGCGTTGCCCTGTCGCCGGGCTCTGGCTTTGGCCCCAGTGGCGAAGGCTATGTCCGCTTTGCCCTGGTGGCGGAGGGATCCCGGCTGGAGGAAGCAATAGGTCGGATTGGGGAGTTTTTGTCCCAGTGCATGTCTTAAGCTTGAAATGCCCTCACCCCCGGCTCCTTTCTCAGAGGGAGCCAGCCCTCACCCCTAACCCCTCTCCCTCTGGGAGAGGGAAGTTAGAGCAGCGCGTTCGCAACAGCGTTACGTAGCAACAACAATGTGACGAACCGTCTCATTGCTATTTGAAATGACCGTAAAATAACAGCCGCAGCTTTTTCGAGTTTCATCTGAATGCGCGGGATACCCCACTCGGGTGGGAAAGGATAGCGCCCAATATACTTACTATGACCCAAGTTCTGACTATCTCTTGCAAGCTCAAGGTATCTGCGTCGCAAGCCACAAAGTTGGATGCGACCAGGGCCTACGGCCCGCTGGCGCGAACAGAGGGGGACAACTGGAATGGACAGCAGTTGAACCAGGTAAGAGACCACTACTCCCGCTTGAGAGCGGTTCTGCAACGCAAGGCCAGTCAGGGCACACGCAGTTCTCGGCGTCGATGCCGGGAGCTGTTGCAACGGCTGTCTGGCAGGGAGAGACGCTTTCAAGTTTGGGTAAACCACTGCATCTCCACTCGCATCAGCGGCGCGTAGCGCTAAAACCCCACCCGCCTATGCGGTGGGGTAGTTTATTCGCTCTGACCGCATCTTGATCTCCCCACCTCTTTTTTATCAGGATGAACTGCGCTGCCGCTTGATCATCACCCTCAACATGTTACGAGTTGTGCAACATGTCTGCGAGGCGGTGCGGCAGGAGAACACCGAGCTAGAACGGGTGAAGCAGCGCTATCTGGACGAGTGGACGCAAGCCGTCAATGCCCATGGCGCGTTCGGTCGCTGGCGGTGGAAGGTGGCACGTCACCCGGTCGAGATACGAGACGTTCTCTAACTCCCCTCTCCCAGTGGGAGAGGGGTTGGGGGTGAGGGCTGGCTCCCACTGGGAGAGGGGTTGGGGGTGAGGGATCTAATCCCACAAGTTCAAATCGGTCACCGCCCCCAGGCTGCTGCTGGAGACCAGCTTGGCGTACTTGGCCAGGGTGCCCCGTTTGTAGCGGGGCTCAGGCGGAGACCAGCGGGCGCGGCGGCGGGCCAGCTCCTCTTCGCTGACATGCAGGTGCAACAGGCGAGCCGGCGCATCGATGGTGATCAGATCTCCTTCTTCCACCAGGGCAATCGTGCCCCCCACATAGGCTTCGGGAGCCACATGGCCCACCACCATGCCGTAGGTGCCGCCGGAGAAGCGGCCATCGGTGATCAGGCCCACGCTATCTCCCAAGCCAGCGCCGATGATGGCGGACGTGGGCGAGAGCATCTCCCGCATGCCGGGGCCACCCTTGGGGCCTTCGTAGCGGATCACCACTACGTCCCCTGGTCGAATTTGGCCAGCAAGGATAGCCTGCAGACAGGACTCCTCCGAGTCAAAGACCCGCGCCGGCCCCGTGATCTTGGGAGTCTTGACGCCGCTAATCTTGGCCACTGCCCCTTCTGTGGCCAGGTTGCCTTTGAGAATGGCCAGGTGCCCTTGGGGGTAGAGGGGGCTGTGCCAGGGGCGGATGACCTCTTGGTCAGGGCTGGGCTCGTCCGGCACATCCCGCAGGACTTCGGCAATCGTCTGGCCAGAGATGGTGAGGCAGTCCCCGTGCAGCAGGCCGTGGTTGAGCAGGATCTTCATTACTTGCGGGATCCCGCCGGCCCGGTGCAGATCGGTGGCAACAAAGCGGCCCGAAGGCTTAAGGTCGCAAAGGACGGGCACGCGGGCGCGGATGGTCTCAAAGTCATCCAACGTCAGGGGCACCTCCGCGGCGTGGGCAATGGCCAAAAAGTGGAGCACGGCGTTGGTGGATCCCCCTACGGCCATGATGACGGAGATGGCGTTCTCAATGCTCTGGCGAGTGATGATGTCACGGGGCCGAATGTTGGCCTTGATAGCCTCGGCCAAGACCTTGGCCGATTGGGCAGCGCTTTCGGCTTTTTCTTCGTCCTCTGCCGCCATGGTAGAGGAATAGGGCAGGCTCATGCCCATGGCCTCAAAGGCGCTGGACATGGTGTTGGCGGTGTACAT
Source organism: Synechococcus sp. H55.11 (assembly GCF_047462475.1). Lineage (NCBI taxonomy): Bacteria > Bacillati > Cyanobacteriota > Cyanophyceae > Synechococcales > Synechococcaceae > Synechococcus > Synechococcus sp. H55.11. The sequence goes on along the minus strand of NZ_JANSJI010000067.1, from coordinate 7,921 downwards.
GCCGCCACAGGATCCGGCACCGGGGCAGGCGTGGCGCTCCACCGCCAGCAGCTCTTCCTCGGAGATGCGACCGGCGCTGTACTCCCCTACCGCTTCAAAGGCGCTGACAATGGTGAGGTCACGGCCATTGTAATGCCCCGGCTTGATGGTGCCACCATAGACAAAGATGGAAGGCACGTTGAGGCGGGCCATGGCAATCATCGCCCCCGGCATGTTTTTGTCGCAGCCACCGATGGCCAAGAGACCATCCATACTCTGGCCGTTGACCACCGTCTCGATGGAATCGGCAATCACCTCCCGCGACACGAGGGAGTACTTCATGCCCTCGGTGCCCATGGAAATGCCGTCGCTGATGGTAATGGTGCCGAAGATCTGAGGCATGCAGCCGGCCTCCCGCAGGGCGGCTTCGGCTCGCTCGGCCAGGGCTTGGATGCCGATGTTGCAGGGGGTAATGGTGCTGTGGGCGTTGGCGATGCCGACGATGGGCTTGCCGAAGTCCTCATCGCGAAAGCCCACTGCTCTAAGCATGGCGCGGTTGGGGGAGCGCTGCACCCCCTGGGTGACCACTTGGCTGCGCAGCGGAAAAGGAGAGTTGGCCATCATTGGTAAGAAGAAACCGAGAAAAGTGAGCAGGGAAAAGAATGGGTAGAACTCATCCTACCGCTTTTCCCAAAGGCAACCGTAACCCTCCTGGCAAGAGGGATCCGACCAAATCTGAAGCAACTCTGTAAGTTCTCGGCACCTGCGCCGAGAATCGGCCAGCCTACCTAGTAAAGGGGATCCCAAATTCCAATCGCGTCAGTGGGACGCAGTCCTTGCCCGCCGGTTCGAGATACAGAAGCTAGGGATCTCTTGTTCCGGCGTTTCCTCTTAGGTGTCAGTGAAGCCGCATATGATTCTCAGCTCTCCTCCCTCCCCAGCCGCCGTGCCCAGCAGCGCCGAACGGGAGATGGCGCGGGATGTGCTCACCCTCTCCCGCCATGTCTTGCAGCAGTTTGGCAGCTTTACTGCCGAGGCGCAGGACTTCAGCGCCCTGATGAACCGCATTGCCCTGGCCGGCAAGATGATCGCCCGCCGCCTCAGCCAGGCAGGGCTGATCGAAGGAACGTTGGGGGTGACCGGCAGCGTCAATGTCCAAGGGGAAGAACAGCAACAGATGGACGACTATGCCAACCGGGCCTTCATCCGCGCCTTGGAGCAGACGGGCCTGGTGTGTCGGCTGGTGTCGGAAGAGATGAAAACGCCGGCCCGCCTGCCGGAAAACTGCTCCCTCAGCCGCTTGGCCCTGGTGATCGATCCCTTGGATGGATCTTCCAACATTGACGCCAACCTCAGCGTCGGCTCGATTTTCTCTGTCCTTCATCCTCTAGAGGATCGTCCGGAAGCAGACAACCAAGATCTCCTGCAGCCGGGCCGCCGCCAACTGGCTGCCGGCTACATCCTCTACGGCCCCAGCACCCAACTGGTCTATTCCGTCGGCAAGGGGGTACACAGTTTTACGTTGGATCCCAGCTTGGGCGAGTTCATCCTCTCCAAGAGCGATATTCGCATTCCCGAACGCGGCTCTGTCTACAGCCTTAACGAGGGCTACTTCTGCCAGTGGAGCGAAGGGATCCAGAACTATGTCCGCTACGTCCACCGCCACGATGGCTACACCTCCCGCTACAGCGGCGCTCTGGTGGCGGATTTTCACCGTATCCTCCTTCAAGGCGGGGTGTACCTCTATCCGGGCACCCAGAAAAAACCAGAGGGCAAGCTGCGGCTGATGTACGAGGCCAACCCGCTGGCGTTTTTAGTTGAGCAGGCGGGGGGCGTAGCCACCACCGGCAGCGAGGCTATCCTGGACATCGTGCCCCAATCCCTGCACCAACGGGTGCCTTTGATTATCGGCAGCCGCGAGAATGTGGAAGAAGTGTTGCGCTGCCTTCGCTGACCTCCTAGCCCCTCTTCCCTGACCCCGCCCACGCAAGCCGAGCCGACTCTATGGTGACCCTGGCTGAAAACCCCCTGCGCGTTGGCCTCAACCAAGAGCGCGTTCCGGATCCCTGTATCCTGGTACAGTTTGGCGCTTCCGGGGATCTGGCGGCCCGCAAGCTGATCCCGGCCTACTACCGGCTGTTTGTGCAGCGACGGCTGCCGCCGGAGTTTACCTTGGTGGGGGTGGCCCGGCGCGATTGGAGCCACGAGATCTATCGGGACAAGATGCGGGCGGCCCTGGAAGAATTTGCCCCCCAAGATCTGGGGCCAGAAGCCCTCTGGCAAGACTTTGCCCGCCGCCTGTTCTACTGTCGCCTTGATCTTGGCGATGCCGAGGGCTACCTGCGTCTCAAGCAATTCCTCGGCCAACTGGATGAGGAGCGGGGCACCCGCGGCAACCGGGTGTTTTATCTGGCGGTGGCGCCGGACTTCTACGCCCAGGCCATCCAACAGTTGGGGGCAGCCGGCCTGGTGGCCGACCCGGCCAAAACGCGGGTGGTGATTGAAAAGCCCTTTGGCCACGACCTCACCTCGGCCCAGGAGCTGAACCGCATCGTACAGCGGATTTGTCAGGAAGAGCAGGTCTACCGCATCGACCACTACCTGGGCAAGGAGACGGTGCAAAACCTGTTGGTCTTCCGCTTTGCCAACACCATCTTTGAGCCCCTCTGGAACCGCAACTACATCGACCATGTGCAGATTACTGTGGCGGAAACGGTGGGGGTGGAGGATCGGGCTGGCTACTACGATGCTGCCGGCGCTCTGCGGGACATGGTGCAAAACCACCTGATGCAGATCTATTGCCTCACCGCTATGGAGCCGCCCGTCTCCTTGCGCAGCGACGGGGTACGCAACGAAAAGACCAAGGTGTTGCAGGCTACCCGCCTGGCGGATCTGCGCAATGTAGCCGCGGCAGCGGTGCGAGCCCAGTACGGCCCTGGCTGGATCGCCGGCAAGCCGGTGCCAGGCTATCGCCAAGAGCCCAATGTCAACCCCAACTCGCAAACCCCCACTTACGTGGCCCTGAAATTGGAATGCGACACTTGGCGGTGGCAGGGAGTGCCCTTTTACCTGCGCACCGGCAAACGCTTGGCCAAGAAGGTCTCCGAGGTAGCCATTTACTTTAAGCAGGTGCCGCTCTCTCTTTTTCCTTCGGCAGCCCGGGAGGTGAGCCCCAACATCCTGGTGCTGCGCATCCAGCCCAACGAGGGCATCTCCCTGCGCTTTGAGGCCAAGATGCCGGGGCCGGAGATCCGCACCCGCTCGGTGGAAATGGATTTTCGCTATGGAACTGCCTTTGGGTCGAGCACCCCGGATGCCTACGAGCGCCTGCTGTTGGACTGCCTGCTGGGGGATCCCACCCTATTTACCCGCGCCGACGAGGTGGAAGCCGCCTGGCGGGTGGTGACGCCGGTGTTGTCGGCCTGGGAAGCCCAGCCCGAAGGCAATGGCGGCAGTGCCGCGCCGCCCCTGCTCACCTACGAGGCCGGCACCTGGGGGCCCAAGGCCGCTGAAGACTTGCTGGCCCAGTCGGGGCGGCGGTGGCGACGTCTCTAGTTTGTTTGAATCGCTGCCCTCACCCCCGGCCCCTCTCCCAAAGGGACGGCCCTCACCCCCGGCCCCTCTCCCAAAGGGAGAGGGGAGTTAGAGATGGTGCTCCGCGCCGCCGGCGCAAACATGCATCTGGTTGGAACCAGCCCTGGCAGGAAGGATCCCCGGTTGCTGCAGCTAACATGGGCATGACCTGTTTTTGCGTGGGTGTCATGCCGCCACTGGTATTCCGGCTACCTGTCCGGTTTTTGCTAACCTTGCCGCTGGGCCTTGCCATGGTGTTGGGGGTAGGGAGAGGGGATCCCGCTCGAGCCCAGGTATTGCTGCACCTTCCCCTGCCCAATGGGGAGTTGATGCGGGCCCAGGCCCTGCAACTGGCCACTGACTCGCTGCGGCTGGCCCAGTTTGGCCAGACAGAAGAGGCGCTGCGCCGCCTGCAACTGGCGGTGGCCATGGTGCCCAACTCCTCCGAGCTGCTCTATGTTTTGGGCAACGTCCACCTGGAGCGGGGAGACTACGCCCAGGCGGTGCAAGCGCTGCAGAAGGCCCGCGCCCTAGCTCCTGACGACGCCGATATTCTCTACTCGCTGGGAGGGGCTTACTTGCGGCAGGGCAGCTACTTTGCCGCCGCCGAGGCTTTGGAACGGGCTGTGGCCCTGCAACCGGAGAACCCCAACGCCCGCTTCCAACTGGGCAATGCCTACCTAATGCTGGATCAATGGGATCCCGCCCGGCGGGAATATGAGAAGACTCTGGAGTTGGATCCCGCCTATTGGCCGGCCATGAACAACATCGGCTTGGTGGACTACGAGCAGGGAGATCTGGAGGCTGCCATCAAGCGCTGGGAACGCACGATAGAGATGAACGACTCTGTGGCAGAGCCCTACTTGGCCTTGGCGACCGCTCTCTACATTCGGGGAGAAACCGGACGAGCCGAGGAGCTGGGGGCAAAGGCCATGCGCCTGGATCCCAGCTATGCCCGGCTAGAAGTGCTGCGGGAGAACCTGTGGCGGGAGAAGCTGCTGCGGGATGTGCAAGTTCTCCTGCGCAGCCGCCCCGTTGCCGAGGCTCTGCAGCAAGCTGCCGTCGAGCAGTTCAACCGGCAGATGGGGCTCTCAGAAGAGTAGGCTCAGGGGCCGCCCAAGGCAGCTTGGGCCGGGGATCCCGCGCCCATCCGTTCCTGCAGCCTCTCAACCTTGGCCCGGATCCGCTCGGCAATCCCAGCGCTGTTCAAGCCCAGATCCGCCAAGGACTCCTCAGGAGTGGCGTGCTCCACCCACACATCCGGCACCCCCAGGCGCAACAAAGGCACCCGGATATCGGCATCCAGAAGGGCTTCCCCCACTGCCGAGCCAAACCCGCCCATGAGGCAGCCCTCTTCTACTGTCACCACCAGGCGGCTCTGTTGGGCCAGGGGCAGGATCAGCTCGGTATCCAGAGGCTTGGCGAAGCGGGCGTTGACCACAGTGGTGGAGATACCGTGTTCCTTCAAAATCTCCGCCGCCTGCAAACTGGGATGCACCATCGATCCATAGGCCAGGATCAGCACCTCGCCGCCGCTGCGCAGCACCTCTGCTTTGCCGATGGGAATGGGCTCCCACCCTTCCTCTGCCAGGGGCACCCCCACGCCGGAGCCACGCGGGTAGCGCATGGCAATGGGGCCTTGGGTGTACTGGATCCCGGTCACCACCATGCGCTGCAGCTCCGCCTCGTCTTTGGGGGCCATCAGCACCATCTCGGGAATGCAGCGCAGATAGGCAATGTCGTACATGCCCTGGTGGGTTGGGCCATCGGCTCCCACCACCCCTGCCCGATCCAAACAGAAGAAGACCGGCAACTTTTGGATGCAGACATCGTGGATGATCTGGTCGTAGGCCCGCTGCAGGAAGGTGGAGTAAATGGCCACCACCGGGCGCATCCCCTCGCAGGCCATGCCGGCAGCCAACGTGACGGCGTGCTGCTCGGCGATCCCCACATCTATAAACTGATCCGGCAGCTTTTCCTTGAGTTTGTCTAGGCCGGTGCCAGTGTCCATGGCCGCCGTAATGCCGATGATACGGGGATCCCGCTCTGCCAGCTTGCAAAGGGCGTGGCCAAAGACCTTGCTGTAGCTGGGGGGCTTGGGCTTGCTGGGTGGGTAGGGCTTGCCGGTGGCCAGGTCAAAGCGGGATTGGGCGTGATACCCCACCTGCTCCGCTTCCGCTGGCGGGTAGCCCTTGCCCTTGACTGTGGCTACATGCACCAGCACCGGCCCAGAGATGCCGTGGGCCAACTCAAAGGCATCCAACAATTCTGCCAAGTTGTGCCCGTCCACCGGCCCCACGTAGGTAAAGCCCAGCTCCTCAAAGATGATGCCCGCCTTGTTGTTTTGCACGGCAGTAACCAGCTTCACCGTCTCCTTGAGGCGGTCGATTTCCGGGCTGAGGCTGGATCCCAGCAGGGGCAGATTTTTCAGTTGCTCCTCTAGGCTGTCGGCCAAAAACTGCACCGGTGGGCTGAGGCGCAGGCGGTTTAAATAGCGAGGGATCGCCCCCACGTTGGGAGAAATCGACATGCCGTTGTCGTTGAGGATCACCATCAGGTTGGTCTTGGGCAGGTGCCCGGCGTGGTTGATCGCCTCATAGGCCATGCCCCCAGTCAGAGCACCATCCCCAATGATGGCCACCACCTTGAAGTTGTCCCCCCGCCGATCCCGAGCGATGGCCATGCCCAAGGCCGCCGAGATGCTGGTGGAGGCGTGGCCGGCCCCGAAGTGGTCGAAGCGGCTCTCGCTGCGCTTCAGGTAGCCGGAAATCCCCCCTTTCTGGCGCAGCGTGTGAAAGTTGTGATACCTGCCGGTGAGCATTTTGTGGGCATAGGCTTGGTGGCCCACATCCCAAATCACCTTGTCGCGATCCAGGTCAAGGGTCTTGTAGAGGGCCAGGGTCAGCTCCACCACTCCTAGCCCCGGTCCCAGGTGACAGCCGACTGGGGAGTTGGCAGCCGTTTGCAAGTGCTTTTCGCGAATCTGGCGGGCTAGGCTGCGCAACTGGCTGAGGTTCAGGGCTCGAAGCTGGTTGGGATGAGTGATGTCACTCAGGTGCATAGGGGACTCGTCCTTCCGGTGTGATCTCACTCTAGATCATTTTCTGGGCGGGTTTTGTTGCCATCCCACTTTGGAAAACGCCGGGATCCCCTGGGCCAAGGGCAGTGAGATCCTGAGAGGGAGCACCAAGGAGCTCATGCAAGGGTTAGCATCGCACAAGGCCCTCGGCTGCTTTGGACTGAAGGCCTATTCGCAATTGGTTTCTCTCTTTTTGTTAGCCATGAAAATCGCCGCCAACATCACCCAGCTCATCGGTCGTACCCCCCTGGTGCGGCTTAATCGGATCCCTCAATCCGAAGGGTGTCTGGCTGAGATTGTAGTGAAATTGGAGAGTTTTAACCCTGCCGCCTCGGTGAAAGATCGCATCGCCGTGAGCATGATCGAGGCTGCCGAACGAGCTGGCTTGATCACCCCCGGCAAGACCATCTTGGTGGAGCCCACCTCTGGCAATACCGGCATTGGCCTGGCCATGGCTGCTGCTGCCAAGGGTTACCGGCTGATCATCGTTATGCCTGAGAGCATGAGCCTGGAGCGGCGACTGCTGTTGAAAGCCTACGGGGCAGAGGTGCATTTGGCCAGCAGCGCCGGCGGCATGGGGGAGGCCATCTGGAAGGCCGAAGAGATCGTGCGCCGCACCCCCAACGCTTACATGCTGGGCCAATTCGCCAATCCCGCCAACCCCCAGATTCATAACCAAACCACCGGCCCGGAAATTTGGGAGGATACCGATGGCCAGGTGGATATCCTGGTGGCAGGGGTAGGCACCGGCGGCACCATCACGGGGGCGGGCGAGTTTCTGAAGGGGAAAAAACCGGCCATTCGACTGGTGGCCGTTGAGCCCAAGGCCAGTGCTGTCCTCAGCGGCGGGCGGCCTGGCTTTCACCGCATTGAAGGGATCGGAGCAGGATTTGTGCCCGATGTGCTGCGGCGCGACCTGCTGGATGAGGTAATTGCAGTGGAAGATGAGGAAAGCATGATCTACAGCCGCCGCCTGGCCAGGGAAGAGGGGATCCTCTCCGGCATTTCCACCGGAGCTGCCTTGGCGGGAGCCATCCAGGTGGGGCGGCGACCGGAAAACGCCGGCAAGCTAATTGTGATGATCCAGCCCAGTTTTGGCGAGCGCTACTTGAGCACGCCCCTCTTCCGCGACCTAGAGCGGGATTCTGACCGCGCGGGCGGGCCGGTCGGGGATCCCAGCAGTCTTGGACCATCCAACCCAGGCCAAAAGCTCCAGTAATCGGCTACGTGGGGGCGACGGGGCCCCACTTGCACTTTGAGTTGTGGCACCAGACGGTGGGGCAAGGCTGG
>NZ_JANSJI010000066.1:1837-7636 GCF_047462475.1 Synechococcus sp. H55.11 | reverse complement strand
CGCTCCGCGCCGCTCACGCGACCACCCCCGACCCCTCTCCCTGAGGGAGCAGCCCTCACCCCCGACCCCTCTCCCTGAGGGAGAGGGGAGTTAGGGATAGGCGCGTTCGCGGCAGCATTGCGTCGCAACAACGACGTAGAGAAACGTTTCATGAATAGGTCAGGGAGTTGCAGCTCAAGCCATGTGGCAAAGTGAGGGAAGAGCGTTCAAGATCCGGCCATGCCTACATTGTTTGCTGCTCTCCTGGCGGCGCTGGGGGGCTATCTCCTGGGATCCATCCCCACCGGCTACTGGGTAGGCCGTTGGTGGGGCGGCATCGACCTCCGCCAACAGGGATCCGGCTCGACGGGGGCAACCAATGTGTTGCGGACGCTGGGCAAGGGGCCGGCGCTGCTGGTGTTGCTGGTGGATGCTGCCAAGGGGGCGGCAGCGGTGGCCCTGGGATCGGCTTTGGGATCGCCGTGGTGGGTGGTCGTAGCGGCCCTGGGGGCGGTGATCGGCCATAGCCGCTCCTGTTGGCTGGGCTTCAAGGGGGGCAAATCGGTGGCCACCAGCCTGGGGATCTTGTTGGCTATGGCTTGGCCGGTGGCGCTGGCCACTTGCGGAGTCTGGCTACTGGGGATCGCCCTCACCCGCATTGTCTCCTTCAGCTCTTTGCTGGCGGCGGTGGTGGCCCCGCTGCTGATGTGGGCAATGGCTCAGCCTCTGCCCTATGTGTTGTTTGCCTTGGCGGGCGGAGTGTATGTGATCGGGGCTCATCGACGCAACATCGAGCGCCTGCTGGCCGGCTCGGAGCCGCGCATCGGCCAAAAATTGGCCCAATCTCCCTAATTCACCCTGTCCCAGAGCACGATGGAACAGACGACAGTGGTTTTCGTTTACGGATCCCTGCTGCGGGGTGGCCAGTACCACAGCCTGCTGCAAGGAGCAGAGTTTTTGGGAACCGACAGCCTCAACCACATCGACCTCTACGATCTCGGCCCCTACCCGATGGCGGTTCCTGGCCAAAATCGGCTCTACGGCGAGCGCTACCGCATTCCCTTGAGCCTGTTACCCCGCCTAGACGAGCTGGAAGATCACCCGCGGCTGTACGAACGACGGTGGGTGCAATTGGAGAGCGGCACATCGGCCTGGGTATACCTAGGTCGGCCCAAGCAGGTGCAGGGGTGCTCGCTCATCCCCAGTGGCCGCTGGCTGCCTCGAGATCCCTAGAGATCAAAGTGGAGCTTGACGCCCTCAACATACTGGGGCAGTAACTCGGCTGAGGGTGGATCCCATTCCGGGGGATCCGACTCTCTGGCAAAGGGAGCAGCGGCCTCTACAGGGCTGGACGTGCGCTCCAGGTAGTAGATGCGATCTCCGCGTCGCCAAACGTCCGGCTCAGGCAGGTAAAACAACCGGCCCAGTTGAGACGATCCGCCTCCCTCCCGGAACCAGCCCCCCAAGCGCTGCGGGCGCACCAGCAACAAAGGCAGGCAGAGATCGGCTTTGATGCGGTAGGCAAACTGATCCCGCAGCCGCTCCAACGTGGGATCCTCCACTTCCATCTGGGCTGAAAAGGGGTTGAGCAGAGCTGAGCGCGCCGCCGAGATCGACTCCTGGGCCGAGGCCACTGTCAATTGGGGGGGCTTCAGACCCAGATCCGCCAAGGTGGGCAGGGTGATCGAGCGCAACTCGGCCCGGTTGGCCTCCAGGTAGCCGGCCCAGCGCTGCAGTTGGGAAAAGGGGATCGGCAGGGTGCGGATCCCTTCTGAGATGGGCATCTCCGGCAGCAATACCGTCCAGATGGCAGCGGAAACCGAGAGCTTCACCATCAACTCGGCAATGGCCCAGTTCATCTGGGGATCCAAAGTCAGGATCAGCAGCGTCTCCGCATGGTCGATATCGGCTTTCAAGAAGGCTGACTCGCTCAGCACGGCTTCCTGCAAAGATCCGGGAAGCACCTGGCCAGGTTCCTCCAAGGACTCCGTCCCGCTGACGCGAACGGGCAGAGCTTTGGAGAGCCCATTGCTGGTGGGGGGCTGGGGCCCTGAGGTATGGCCGGCTTTGTGGCCGTTGAGCTCGGCTGGGCCGACAGGCTCGCGCAGACGGGATCCCGACGGCAGTGGCAGCACCTCCACCGCCTGGTTGAGGGAGCGCAGCAACTGGGCCAACTGGTCGACCAGCGGATGGTTGCCGACGATCACGGTAGAACTGCCCTGATCCAAGCCCAGCCAGCGGGCCACCCAGGCGGCGGTCAGCCCCTGCACCGTCACCGTGAGCGAGATGGTCAAAAACACCAGCGCCTTGAGGGCATCTCCCCCGGTAATGCCCCGCTCGGTGAGCAAAATGGCAAACAAAGAGGCCACCGAAGCCGCCACAATGCCGCGGGGGGCCAGCCAGGCCACAAACAGCTTCTGCCGCCAATTGAGGTCGCTGCGCCAGGTACACAGCCACACGCTCAAGGGGCGCACCACCAGCATCAGGCAGAGCACCGTGGCCAACGCTCCCCAGCCCAGAGCAAATACCGCCTTCAGAGAGAGGGTGGACGTGAGCAGGATAAACAATACCGAGATAGCGACCACCACCAACTGGCCATGGAACTGGCGCACGCTCCGCTCGGCAATGGCCGCCTTCTGCCGCACCACCAGGCCCGCCATCACCACCGCCATCAGCCCCGCCTCGGAGCGCAGCGACTGGGCCAGGGCAAACACCCCCAGCGCCCCCGCCAGCACCACCGAGTTGCGCAGCTCCTCCGTCAAAAACTGCCGCGACCAGAGCAGAAAGGATCCCATCAGCCAGCCCCCCAGCGCCCCCACCGCCGACCCAATGGCCAAGCGGCTGGACAACTGCTCCAAGGCCATGAGGAAGCTGGGGTGGCCAGAAAGCACCACCTGCAGCACCACCACCGCCAAGATGGCCCCCACCGGATCGATGAGCACCCCTTCCCCTTCCAGCAGGGTGCTGACGGCGGAATCGACCCGTACCCGCTTCAGGATGGGGTTAATCACCGTCGGCCCCGTCACCACCACCAGGGATCCGAACAAAAAGGCCAGGGGCCAGGGAAACTCCCCCAAATAGTGGGCCGCCACCGCTCCCCCCACCAAGGTCAGCAGGGATCCCAACAACACCAAATTGCGCAGGCTATCGGAGACTTGGTTGAGGCGTTGCAGCCGCAGGTTCAGCCCCCCCTCAAACAGGATCAGAGCCACCGCTAACGACACCAGCGCCTCCAGCCCGGATCCCATAACCTGGGGGTGAACCCAGCTCAGGCCATCCGGGCCCAGCAGCACCCCAAACAGGAGCAGGAAAACAATGCTGGGCACCTTGACAAAATTGGCCAGGACTTGAGCTGCGATCCCGGCCACTAGGGCCAGCGTAAACAGGATCGTCAGCTCAAAGGAGTTTTCCATGCCGAGGCTCAACCTCCCTTAGCGAGAACTCTGTCCCAGCAGTTCTGTCTTGGTTAGCGTTGGGGCCACAGAAGGTTGACATGAACAGGCTGTTAACAACTACAAGTCGCTCCGGGCCGGGACAGACACAGGTGGGAGCAGCGAGAAAGCATCTTGACGAACAGGCAAACTCTGGCCGAATGTAACACTTTTATGTAACACCTTGAAGTTACTGCTCCTTGAGTCTAGGGTAGCTCAGGCCGAAGGTGAACTCAAATGGCCGCCCTCGGAGGGGGCAGCTCCCTGTTGCAGGCTGTCCTCTTGGCAGGGGCCGGCCTCCGCCAGGGGCTTGACACGACGAATGGGCAGGTTGGCGATCAGGGCCGTCGTCCCCCCTTCTGCCGCCAAGTGAAATTGCAGCCCCTCCGCATCCAGCTCCACATAGCGGGACACCACCCCCAAAATCTCCAGCCGCATCGCTTCCAAGGCTGCCGGGGTGAGGTCGGTGCGGTCGTGGGCCAAGATCAGTTTCAGGCGTTGCTTGGCCTGCTCGCGGCTGCTGCCGGAGTGGCGGGAGAAAAGCTGATCTAAGAAATCGAGAAGCATGGGCCTTAGCGGTAGCTGGAGTCAGTCGTCAAGGCGAATGGGGATGGGCAAACCCAATCCAAATCAGGCAGAAGAGCCATTCAAAGCACCTTTTGGTTTAAAAACCGCTTGGCTTTTTCCCAGAAAGACTCACCCAAGCTGGCCAACTTGGGGAATTCCACCGTCTCCCCTTCCAGCCGTCGGGCAATGCGCTGGATGGCCTGAGCAGCCAGAGTTGGGTTGGCCGAGAGGACTAGGGGCTCCCCTTTGTTGGTGGAGACGATCACCTCCCGGTCTTCTGGAATGATACCCACCAAGGGGATGGCCAGCACCTCCACCACGTCTTCCACCGACATCATCTGGCCGGCTGCCACCATATCGGGGCGCAGGCGGTTGACGATAAGCTGGGTCGGTGCAATTTGTGCAGCTTCCAACAAGCCCACTACGCGATCTGCATCCCGCACTGCCGCCACCTCCGGGGTGGTGACGATGAGTGCCTCGCCGGCCCCCGCGATGGCATTGCGAAACCCCTGTTCGATCCCTGCCGGGCAGTCGATCAGCACATAGTCGTGGCTGCCGGCCAGCTTCTCGATCAACTGGCGCATCTGATCTGGGTTGGCCGCCGTTTTGTTGCGGGTTTGGGCTGCTGGCAACAGCGAGAGATTGGGGGTGCGTTTGTCTTTCACCAACGCTTGTTCAAGGCGACATTCCCCCGCAATCACCTCTAGAGCCGTGTACACCACTCGATTCTCCAGCCCCAGCAACAAGTCCAGGTTGCGCAGGCCAAAGTCGGCATCCACCACCACCACCGAGCGACCCAAGCGCGCCAAGGCAGTGCCCAGGTTGGCCGTTAGGGTGGTTTTGCCCACCCCGCCTTTGCCAGAGGTTACGACAATGACTCGGCTCATACCCCCCTCCGCAGAAAATCCTGAAGGCTGGCAATGCAGATGGCATCCTCCTGCAAGTAAACCACTTCTGGCGTGTCGGGGGGGGATCCACCCTCGGGTGGACGGGCCACCTGATCGGCAATGCGCAACTGAGTCGGCTCCAACTGCAAAGCCAAGATCACAGCACTCCTATCTCCCTCGGCGCCGGCATGCACCAGCCCTCGCAGACGTCCCCAAACCCAAATGTCTCCGCCCGCAATGATCTCGCCGCCAGGGTTGAGATCCCCCAGCAAGAAGACCGAGCCGCGGTGGCGCACGGACATTCCCGAGCGCACTGTGGATCGCAGGTAGAGGGGGGTGGTATCCGGGGGGACAGGGGGAATCGCCTCCAAGGGAGAAGATTGTTCTACAGAATAGCCCAGCGTCGCCGCCGCAATCGCCGTCGAGCGGGATCCGGTTTGGACGCGCCACAGTTGCAGTCCATGCTGGGACAACAGGGCAGCAAGGATTTGTAAGGCAGGCATGTCCAGCTCTCGCCCTTGGCACCACAGGGTCAGGGGAGCCACTCCTGCCCAGTGGGGTTTGCGGCTGCGCAACTGCCACACCAAGTTCTCCCAAACTTCTTCCCAGGTCAGGGTGCTGGGCAGGTGCAGATGGATCCCTTGGGCATCCGAGCGAAAGTACACACTGCCCGTAGCCCAGGAGTCTGGAGATGGGGTAAGCGGGGAGATTTCAGGGTTCCATGTAGGGGATCCCATCATGACGGCGCCTGAACATTTGCCCGAATATAGAGCCTCATCCTATTCCATTCTTCCCCAGGGGTATGGTGCAATTTTTGGCCAAATCGCTCAACATGGCCTAGTCAGCTCCGGCAGCTCCACTTGGCCTGCGCAATCTCTCCCCCAAACCCAGCGCACCGAAATCGAGATCTTGCCTGTGCTGCCGGTTTTACCCTA
>NZ_JANSJI010000066.1:0-1737 GCF_047462475.1 Synechococcus sp. H55.11 | reverse complement strand
ACATGAGGGATCCCCGCCATCGATCTGGCCAACTCACTCCAGCGCTAGTGTACCAACCCTTTTGGGTCTTGCGCAGGGGTGTTCAATGGGTTGCATCTGGACAACCATGAGCTCAAGAGCAGAACACAGGGTCAGTTTGAAGAGAGCGCCGAGCTGTGCCCAGCGGATCCCATATCCAAGTTTGGTTTATAATCTTTTTAGATTTCGGCTTAGCTTGGATTTGAAGAGGTCAACTTTAGCCTGGCTGAGCTGTACGGCTCTTCTGCAGCGCCCCACTGGGTCTAGATCCTTTCCCGTCCTGTTTGGTTTGTTTTTCTATCAACTTGGGAGATTCTTATGGCCGTTCCCAATGGTCATTCCAGCACGCTTCCAGAGCAAGAAGCCTCTTCTGTGGGAAAGGACTCCGTCTCGCCAACGCAGATGGGTAGCCCTCTGAACCTGGCTCCTCTGCCTGCTGAGGGGGCCTCTGCTCAGATGCCGGTACTGCTGACGGAGAGATCCGGCCCGCCCGTCTTCCCCAGCCCTGTCAAGTTCAGCAAGATCGAGATCGACCACCGTCCGGTGGGGGCTTCGACCCTGAAGGTGGTGGATTACTATGCCGACGGACGTCCGGTTGCCGCCGCAACTCTTAAGGTTGTGGATACCTGGGGCGAGGGGCGCCCAACGGTTGCCTCGGGGGCCAAATTCATCCATGATCCCGCTCTCAATCGTCCGGTGATGGCCGATGGCCTGAAAATTGCCAAAACCTTCCTGGGCAACCGCCCCATCGAGGCCAGTCCCCTCAAGGTGCTGCGCTAGCCGGGATCCCCAAGATGGCCCCTTTGCTAACCTGGGCTGGGGCGCATCAGGGTGGTGAGTATGGAGCTCCTGGCGATTCTCGTGGGGCTGTTGGCAGGCTTGGGAGGAGGAGCAGGCTATCTGGCAGATCAGACGGCACGGCAGCTTTTGCTGGATCAGTTGGATCGGGCCGAGGTTTTGGAGGTGCGCATCCAAAGCCGGCCCAACTACCGTCTGCTGAAGGGCCAAGCGGATCGCCTGCTGATTGCCGGTCGCGGGCTGTATCGGGCCCCTTTCCCCCGCCTTGAGCTTCTCGAGTTGGAAACCGATCCGGTGGCGATCGATCCCTCTTTTTTTCAGGGGGCTCCCCTGCGCCTGGCGCGACCTCTGCAAGCTGCGGTGCGGGTGGTGGTGCGAGAAGAGGACTTGAATGCTGCCCTCAACCTGCCAGAGGTGCTCCGCCAGTTTCAGGATATTCAAGCAGATCTGCCCTTTGGCGGAGCTGGCAGGGAAGCTCGCCGTTTTGACCTGCGTCAGCCCCGCGTCGAGTTTTTGGATCCCAACCGTATTCAGCTTTCTGCCCTCTTGGTGGAGCGGGACGGCGGCACCGAGCAGTCGGTCGAAGTGGTGTTCAACGCCGGGATCCGGGTGGAAGAAGGGCGCAGCCTCAAGCTGGAGAATCCGGAGTTTGTCATCGGTTCTGTACGGGTTCCTGATGAGATCTCAGCAGCCTTCTTGGGCGGGCTCAATAGGGTGTTTGACCTGCAAGAGCTGGAAGAGATCGGGATCCTGCTGCGGGTGCTCAGCCTAGAGATAGAACCTGACCAATTGCAGGTGATTGGGTTTGTGCGGGTGGAGACGCTGGAGAAGATCATGATCCCTGACGCGGACGGCTAGAGATCCCGGTTGAGCATGGATGCAATCTTCAGCTAGAAACCGCAGGAGCCCCGCCCTGTACCC
>NZ_JANSJI010000065.1:0-2103 GCF_047462475.1 Synechococcus sp. H55.11 | reverse complement strand
GCAACAATGCTAGGATTTCCCAATCAAAGCCTCAGCCCCTGTCGATAGGGATCCCGACCTCAAAGCCGGCCCCTGTCCGAGCGCAGCCCAATTTGCCATAATGAAGAGAGACTGTAAACATTTGTTAAGGCCATGACTGTCTCTGCTCTGGATCCTGTCAACCCCGCTCGTCTGGAGGAAATCGCCCAACGCTTGCGCAGCCAACGCCCTGCGGATCGCATGGTGGCCTTGGCCCAGTTGCGGGATGTGCCAGCGGAGCAGGCGGTGCCGCTGATTTTGCAGGTCATCGACGACGAAAACCTGCAGGTGCGCTCTTTTGCCGTCTTTGCCCTGGGGATCAAGCAGACGGACGCCTGTCTGCCCAAGCTGCTGGAGATCCTCACCCAAGACCCGGACTACGGCATTCGCGCCGATGCGGCAGGCGCCCTGGGCTACTTGGAAGATCCGCGGGCTTTTGAGGCCCTGGTGCGGGCTTTTTATGAAGATGTGGAGTGGCTGGTGCGCTTCAGCGCCGCCGTGGCCCTGGGCAACCTGAAGGATCCACGGGCCTATGAGGTGCTGCTGCGGGCGTTGGAGGGGCCGGAAGTGTTGCTGCAGCAGGCGGCCATTGCAGCTCTGGGAGAACTGGGGGATCTGCGGGCTTTGGATCACATCCTGCGGTTTGCCCAGTCGGAAGATTGGCTGGTGCGGCAGCGGCTTGCCCAGGCCTTGGGAAATCTGCCCTCGCCCAAGAGTGTTTCTGCCCTCAACTATCTGGCCAGGGATCCCCACGATAGCGTTGCCGCGGCGGCTTTGGATTCGCTGCGGCGGCTGCGCCAAAGGGGCTTCCCAGAGCCCACGCCTGAGGCGGGATCCCGGCCAGCCGATTCGGAAGCAAGCTAAGCTGGAAATCCGGGTTTGGCCTGGTGTAGGGAGGCGAGGATTTGCCGACCCTTGTTGTTTCCTGATCCCCTGCTGCGATGGTTACCAGCCCCCATCCTCTAGTTGCTCCGGAGATAGCCGGATCCCCCTCTCGGCCCCGCATTGTGGCGGCCCTTTCTGGGGGAGTAGACAGCTCCACGGTGGCGGCCCTTCTCCACGAACAGGGCTATGCCGTGGAGGGAGTGACTCTCTGGCTGATGCGGGGGAAAGGCCAGTGCTGCACCGACGGCCTGGTGGATGCTGCTGCCATCTGTGAGCAATTGGGGATCCCCCACCATGTGGTGGATAGCCGTGAGCTGTTTCAGGCCGCCATTGTCGATTACTTGGTGGCCGGCTATGGGGAGGGGATCACACCGCTGCCCTGCTCCCAATGCAACAAGCTGGTGAAGTTCGGCCCCCTGCTGGCCTATGCCCGCGAGACGCTGGGCATCTCTCAGATCGCCACCGGCCACTACGCGCGGGTGCGTTTTGAGGCCGAGCTGGGGCGCTATCAACTGCTGCGGGCGGTGGATCGGCAGAAGGATCAGTCCTATTTTCTCTACGACCTCAGCCAGGAGCACCTGGCCCACAGTCTCTTCCCCTTGGGCGAGTACACCAAGGCCCAGACCCGTCAGATTGCCGCGCGCTACGGCTTGGTTACGGCAAACAAGCCCGAAAGCCAGGATCTGTGCTTGATCGAGACCTACGGCTCGATGCGCAACTTTTTGGATCAGCACCTGGGTCAAAGGCCGGGGGAAATTGTCGATACCCAGGGGCGAGTCCTGGGATATCACGAAGGTATCCACCACTACACCGTCGGCCAGCGCAAGGGGCTGGGGATTGCCTCTTCCCGTCCGCTCTATGTGGTGCGCATCGATGCGGCCATGAACCGCGTGGTAGTGGGAGAGCGGGAAGAAGCCACCCAAGCTGAGGCGTGGGTGCGGCGGGTGAACTGGGTCTCGATCCCTGCGCCGGCAGAACCCTTGGCCGTGGAAGTGCAGGTGCGCTACCGTACCCCACCGGTGCCGGCTATGGTGATCCCAAAATCGCCGGAGCGGGTGAAGCTACAGTTTGCCGAGCCGCAATTTGGCGTCACCCCTGGCCAAGCCGCCGTCTGGTACCACGGGGATCTCCTGCTGGGAGGCGGCATCCTGGAGCGCCCTTCTCCCTAACTAGAGATTCGGCAGAGCTCTCTGGCATTAC
>NZ_JANSJI010000064.1:0-7708 GCF_047462475.1 Synechococcus sp. H55.11 | reverse complement strand
CCCACCGTGAAGTGGGCCAGACCCACCAACCGACCCTGCACAATCGACATAGCCACCGGCTTATCTTTCCAGCGGATCAGCTTGGCCAAGGGGGTGCGCTCGTGCGCCCAGACCAGGGTCTCGATCAGCTCTTGCCAGTAGCCGCGCCAGGAGATCAAGAACATGAACCCAGTCGCCCAGACCAAGTGGCCGAACAGGAACATCCAGGCCCAAACCGCCAGGTTATTCATTCCGTAGGGGTTGTAGCCGTTGATCAACTGAGCCGAGTTGGCCCAGAGATAATCCCGCAGCCAGCCCATCAGGTAGGTGGAGTTCTCGTTGAACTGGGCGGTGTTGCCGCTCCAGATCCCCAGGTGCTTCCAGTGCCAGTAGAAGGTCACCCAGCCAATGGTGTTCAGCATCCAGAACATGGCCAGGTAGAAGGCATCCCAGGCGGAGATGTCGCAGGTGCCGCCCCGACCCGGCCCGTCGCAGGGGAAGCTGTAGCCGAAGTCTTTTTTGTCCGGCATCAGCTTAGAGCCGCGGGCATCCAACGCCCCTTTGACCAGGATCAACGTCGTGGTGTGCAGGCCGAGGGCAATGGCGTGGTGCACCAGGAAGTCGCCAGGGCCAATGGGCAGGAAGAGGAACCCATTGGGATCGTTGATGGCTTGCAGCCAGCCCGGTAGCCACACATTGCCGTAGTTGGGCCAAGCTGTAGAGGCAATGCTGTTGGGATCGGACAACAGCACATTCATGCCGTAGAGCATCTTGCCGTGGGAAGCTTGAATGAACTGAGCAAACACTGGCTCAATTAGGATCTGCTTCTCCGGCGTGCCGAAGGCTTGCATGACATCGTTGTGGACGTACAGCCCCAGCGTGTGGAAGCCCAAGAACAGCGATACCCAGCTCAGGTGGGAGATGATCGCCTCCTTGTGATCCAGCACCCGCGCCAGCACGTTGTTCTTGTTGGCTTCGGGATCGTAGTCCCGCACCAGGAAGATGGCCCCATGGGCAAAAGCCCCCACCATCAAGAACCCAGCAATGTACTGGTGATGGGTGTAGAGAGCCGCCTCCGTGGTGTGATCCATGGACATGAACACGTAGGGGTTGAGGGCGTACATGTGCTGCGCCACCAGCGAGGTCACCACTCCCAAAGAAGCCAGCGCCAACGCCAACTGGAAGTGCAGGGAGTTGTTGACCGTGTCGTAGAGGCCCTTGTGCCCTTCGCCCAACAGGCCCCCGAAGGGAGTGCCCTTGGGCGGGTTGTGGGCACCCAGGATCTCGCGGATGCTGTGGCCGATACCCCAGTTGGTGCGGTACATGTGGCCGGCGACGATGAAGATTACCGCAATGGCCAGGTGGTGGTGGGCCATGTCCGTCAGCCACAGGGACTGCGTGTTGGGGTTAAAGCCGCCCAAGAAGGTAAGGATGGCCGTGCCCGCCCCTTCTGCCGTGCCCCAGACGTGGTTGGCCGTATCTGGGTTCTGGGCATACACCCCCCAGTTAAGGGTGAAGAAGGGCTTCAGTCCCGCCGGGTGGGGCAGCGTGGTGAGGAAGTTGTCCCAGCCCACGTGCTGACCGCGCGACTCGGGGATGGCCACGTGCACCAGGTGGCCCGTCCAGGCCAGCGAGCTGACGCCGAACAAGCCGGCCAGGTGGTGGTTGAGGCGGGCTTCAGCGTTCTTGAACCAGCTCAGGCTGGGCCGGAAGCGGGGCTGCAGGTGCAGCCAGCCGGCAAACAGGAACACCGCCGCCAACAACAGCAGGCCGATGGCACCGGTGTAGAGATCGCCGTTGGTGCGCAGGCCGATGGTGTTGAACCAGTAGTAGAGGCCGGAGTAGGCCGCGTTGACAGGGCCACCGCCCCCAGGTTGGGTGAAGGCTTCCACCGCCGCCTTGCCGAACTGGGGATCCCAGATAGCGTGGGCGATGGGGGTGACGCCGGTGGGGTTGGCCACCCATTGCTCGTAGTTGCCTTGCCAGGCGATGTGGAAGACGTTGCCCGAGGCCCACAGGAAGATGATCGCCAGATGGCCGAAGTGGGTGGCAAACAGCTTTTGGTAAAGCCGCTCCTCCGTCATGCCATCGTGGGTCTCGAAGTCATGGGCGGTGGCAATGCCATACCACAGACGTCGAGTGGTGGGATCACTGGCCAGGTCTTGGCTGAATTGCGGAAAACGAGTTGCAGTTGTCATGATTCTCTCTTCCTCCTTGCCTTAGCCGAGTGCGGCAAACCGTGCCAGGAAGAACGCCCACGTGGTGACGATCCCACCCAGCAGGTAGTGGGCCACACCGACCGCCCGACCCTGGATGATGCTCAGGGCGCGGGGTTGAATGGCCGGAGCGACTTTCAGTTTGTTATGCGCCCAGACAATCGACTCAATCAGCTCCTGCCAGTAGCCACGGCCGCTGAACAGGAACATCAAGCTGAAGGCCCAGACGAAGTGGGCGCCCAAGAAGAGCAGCCCATAGGCCGACAGCGCCGAGCCGTAGGAGTTGATCACCTGCACCGATTGCGCCCACAGGAAGTCCCGCAACCAGCCGTTGATGTTGACGGCGCTGGCTGCAAAGTTGCCGCCCGTGATGTGCTCAATCGTGCCGTCCGGGTTGACGGTGCCCCAGATGTCGCTCTGCATCTTCCAACTGAAGTGGAAGATCACAATCGAGATGGCGTTGTACATCCAGAACAGCCCCAGGAAGACGTGATCCCAGCCGGAGACCTGGCAGGTGCCGCCGCGGCCTGGCCCGTCGCAGGGGAAGCGGAAGCCCAGCTTGGCCTTATCGGGGATCAGTCGGGAAGAGCGGGCAAAGAGCACCCCCTTGAGCAGGATCAACACCGTGATGTGGATGGTCATGGCGTGGATGTGGTGCACCATGAAGTCCGCCGTGCCCAGCACCATCGGCATCATGGACACCTTGCCGCCCACGGCCACCACGTCGCCGCCGAAGATGGGGCTTACCGAAGCGCCCACGTAGGGAGCGGTGCTGGCGATGGCGTTGGTGTGCAGGGATTGAATCCACTGGGCAAAAATGGGCTGCAGTTGGATACCGGTGTCCGAGAACATGTCCTGCGGACGGCCCAGCGCCTGCATGGTGTCGTTGTGGACGTAGAAGCCGAAGGCGTGGAAGCCCAGGAACAGACACACCCAGTTCAGGTGGCTGATGATGGCGTCGCGGTGGCGGATTACCCGATCCAGCACGTTGTTGCGGTTTACCGCCGGGTCATAGTCCCGCACCATGTAGATGGCCCCGTGGGCAGCGCCGCCAACAATGAACAGTCCCCCTATCCACATGTGGTGGGTAAAGAGGGAGATCTGCGTGGCGTAGTCGATGCCCATGTAGGGGTAGGGGTTCATGGCGTACATGTGCTGGGCCACGATGATGCTCAGGGATCCCACCATGGCCAGGTTGATGGCCAGTTGGGCATGCCAGGAGGTGGTCAGCACTTCGTAGAGACCCTTGTGGCCTTCGCCGGTGAAGGGACCCTTGTGGGCTTCCAGGATCTCTTTAATCGAGTGGCCGATGCCCCAGTTGGTGCGGTACATGTGGCCCGCCACGATAAACAGCACGGCAATGGCCAGGTGGTGGTGGGCCTGATCCGTCAGCCAGAGGGCGCCGGTTTGCGGATCCAAGCCCCCCTTGAAGGTGAGGAACTCCGCGTACTTGCCCCAGTCCAACGTAAAGAAAGGCACCACCCCGCTGAAGAAGCCCCAATCCACACTGGGGAACATCTCCTTCATCAGGGCCGGCTTGAGGATGAACTCGTGGGGCAGAGGGATCTGAGCCGCCGGCACGCCCGCATCCAACATCTTGTTGATGGGGATGGCCACATGAATTTGGTGACCGGCCCAGGCCAGAGAGCCCAGCCCCAGCAGGCCCGCCAGGTGGTGGTTGAGCATCGACTCCACGTTCTGGAACCACTCCAGCTTGGGAGCCCGCTTGTGGTAGTGGAACCAGCCGGCAAACAGGCAGAGGCCAGCCATCACCAAGCCACCAATAGCGGTGCAGAGGAGTTGAAACTCATTGGTGATGCCGGCAGCCCGCCAGAGGTGAAATAGGCCCGACGTGATGCGGATCCCTTCAAAGCCGCCGCCCACATCGCCGTTGAGGATCTCCTGGCCGAAGATGGGCCAGACCACTTGGGCGCTGGGCTTGACATTGATCGGATCCGCCAGCCAAGCGGAGTAGTTGGAGAACTGAGCGCCGTGGTAGTACATGCCGCTCAGCCAGACAAAGACCACCGCCAGGTGGCCGAAGTGCGCAGAAAAGATCTTGCGAGAGACGTCTTCTAGGTCGCTGGTGTGACTATCGAAGTCATGAGCAAGAGCGTGGAGGTTCCAGATCCAGGTCGTGGTCTTGGGGCCACGCGCCAGGCTGCGATCGAAGTGCCCCGGCTTGGCCCATTTCTCAAATGAGGTGGGAACCGGATCGATATCAACCGTCACCTTAACCTTTGGCTCTCGCTCCTTGGGTGTAGTTGTCATCAAGAACTCCTCTCTTGCGACAAGGAACGAAGCATTCCCGCCCATCGTCAGGAAACCCCCCAGGGCGGGACTTACCAGGCATTATAGGTCAGGGTTTGTAAACCCCCCGTCGCTTCACAATAATTAAACGAGGGATCCCTTGTCTGATCGGGGTCGGCGTCGATTGGCAATCGTTTTTCCAATTGTAGATGTAAATATATGTAACGAATTTTCACCAACCCAATCTGCTCTGGTGAAATGAACGCTGGGAACTGGGCAACGGGCAGCAAGGGATCCTCTGGGCGGGGATATGTGGTAGAAAGCTGACAGCTTCCTGCGCAGATGTCCTTCTATGACTCTGGAAATTCCCCGTCGCCAGTACGTCAGCAACTACGGCCCCACAGTAGGGGATCGAGTGCGTCTGGCGGATACCGAGCTGATCATCGAGGTGGAGCAGGATTTCACCACCTACGGCGAGGAGATTAAGTTCGGCGGCGGCAAGACCATCCGCGACGGCATGGGGCAATCGCCGACGGCCACCCGCGCCAACGGGGCTCTGGATCTGGTGATCACCAACGCCCTGATCTTGGACTGGTGGGGCATCGTCAAAGCCGATGTGGGCATTCGCGACGGCTACATTGTCGGCATCGGCAAGGCCGGCAACCCCAACATCCAGACGGGGGTGACACCAGGTATGGTGGTTGGCCCCAGCACCGAGGTGATTGCCGGCGAAAACTTGATCCTGACGTCAGGCGGGATCGACGCCCATGTGCATTTCATTTGTCCTCAACTGTGCGAGTTTGCCATCGCTTCGGGAGTGACTACCCTTTTGGGTGGCGGAACCGGGCCGGCCACAGGCAGCAACGCCACCACCTGCACACCGGGGGCCTGGAACTTGGGGAAGATGTTGCAGGCGGCGGAAGGGTTTCCGGTCAACTTGGGCTTTTTTGGCAAGGGGAACGCGGCGTTTCCTGAAGCTCTGCGGGAGCAGGTGGAAGCGGGGGCCTGCGGGCTGAAGATCCACGAAGACTGGGGATCGACGCCGGCGGTGATCGATAGCTGTCTGCAGGTTTCGGATGAATACGACATCCAGACCCTGATCCACACCGATACCTTAAATGAGTCGGCCTTTGTGGAAGATACCATCGCCGCCATCAATGGCCGCACCATTCACACCTTTCATACTGAAGGGGCCGGAGGTGGGCACGCCCCCGACATCATCCGCATTGCTTCCGAGCCCAACGTGCTGCCCAGCTCCACCAATCCCACCCGTCCCTTTACCTGCAACACCATCGAAGAGCACCTGGACATGCTGATGGTGTGCCATCACCTGAGCAAAGAGGTGCCAGAGGATATTGCTTTTGCCGAAAGCCGCATTCGCCCCCAAACCATTGCCGCCGAAGACATCTTGCACGACATGGGGGCCCTCAGCATCATCTCTTCCGACTCCCAGGCCATGGGCCGGGTGGGAGAAGTGATCATTCGCACCTGGCAAACCGCCCACAAAATGAAAGTGCAACGGGGGCCTCTGCCGCAGGATAGCAGCCGCAACGACAACTTTCGGGCCAAGCGTTACGTAGCTAAGTACACCATCTGCCCTGCCATTGCCCAGGGCCTCAGCCACATCATCGGCTCGGTAGAGGTGGGCAAGCTGGCGGATCTGTGCCTGTGGAAGCCGGCTTTCTTTGGGGTTAAGCCGGAGATCGTCCTGAAGGGGGGCTTGATTGCCTATGCCCAAATGGGGGATCCCAACGCCTCGATTCCAACTCCGCAGCCGGTGTACCCTCGGCCTATGTTCGGCAGCTTTGGCCGCGCCCTGAGCGAGACCAGCCTGCTCTTTGTCTCCCAGGCTGCCCTAGACCTGGGGATCCCAGAAAAACTGGGGATCCAACGCCGGGCCGTAGCGGTCAAGAATTGCCGCGAGATCGGCAAGGCGGATTTGAAACTCAACAGCAGCACCCCTCACATCGAGGTCGACCCGGAGACCTATGAAGTACGGGCCGATGGAGAATTGCTCACCTGTGAGCCGGCAGAAGTCCTGCCGATGGCGCAACGATACTTTTTGTTCTAGGCTTTTCTCAGCTTGAGGGTCGAGCATCTGGGATACGACTGACAGCGGAACGGATTGGCTAACCCTAGCCGCGTAACCTGAGCATGGGCCACCTTGTTCTTCGCCATCTCAGCAAACGCTTCCACAAGCAAGGGATCCCTGCCCTGAGGGACTTGTCTTTGACAGTGGAGCCAGGGGAGATCTTCGCCCTGCTGGGCCCATCGGGCTGTGGTAAGTCCACCACTCTCAATCTCATCGCCGGCCTGCTGGAGCCGGATCCCTGGCCCCATCCGGGAGAAATTTGGCTGGACGGGATCCTGCTCAACCCTCGGCCACCAGAGCGGCGCGGCGTGACTTTGCTCTCCCAGCACAGCCGTCTGTTTCCCCACCTGAGCGTGGGGGAAAACGTGGCTTTTGGCCTGAAGATGCGGGGTGTTCCCCGGGCAGAGCGAGAGGCAGCGGCCTTGCGCATGTTGGAGCGGGTACAATTGGCCGGGTTTGCTCAGCGCCGGCCCAGTCAGCTTTCGGGCGGACAGGCGCAGCGGGTGGCCCTGGCGCGGGCCTTGGTGATCCGGCCCAAGCTGCTGCTGTTGGATGAGCCTTTATCGGCTTTGGATGCCAACCTGCGCCAAGAGATGCAGGCCTTGATCCGGGAGCTGCAGGCGGAAACGGGTGTGACGACGGTGCTGGTTACCCACGACCAAGTGGAAGCCACGGCCATGGCCCACCGCATTGGCCTGATGTTTGCGGGGCAGTTGCACCAGGTGGGATCCCCGGCGGAGTTTTATCAGCGGCCGCGCTCCGAGCGGGTTGCCCGCTTTTTTGGCGGGGTCAATTTTCTCGATGCTCAGGGGGAAGGTCACCAACTTCGCCTCAGCACCGGGATCCTCTTAAAAAGCGCTGTGCCCCTCCAAGGTCAGGTGCGGCTGACGGTGCGCCCGGAGCAGGTGCAGGTGTTTCCCCAGCCGCCGGGGTTGGCCGAGAATGTTTTCCCGGCCCAGGTGGTGGCGGAGCGCTTTGCGGGCCCTCAGCGCCGGCTGCAGCTCCGAACCGGCTGGGGCAACCTAGAGGCGTGGGTGAACCCCCACCAGATGTTTGCGCCCGGGCAGGCGGTGTGGATCCATTTGCCGCCAGAGGCTTTGTGGCCTGTGGAGGGGGAGCCCTCACCCCCGGCCCCTCTCCCAGCCCAAGCGCTCCGCGCCGCTCACGCGAC
>NZ_JANSJI010000063.1:0-7883 GCF_047462475.1 Synechococcus sp. H55.11 | reverse complement strand
TCTGGGAAGTGGATAAAGCGGGGACTGTGCCAAACAGCCAAAGGGTGGTTAGTGAACGCTGATGCTAACGCTGCGGCTAACCTACTGAAAAAAGTAAGCAGAACTTTGGGGCTTTGCCTCGAGGGACTGTCTAGGGGCGGTTTGACAACACCTTTACAAGTCCGTTTGTGGGCTACTTAAGAATCTCCCGACTTCAGTCGGGGGAGTGTCAACTAGCCGTGCTCGGCGGCGGATTAGGAGCGGCAAAGCTACTCCCTTCTGGAAAAGGGGAGTGTCCTGCGTCCATCTGAATGAGCATTTTAAGATGACATAACTGCATAATAGGTAACAAACGGTAGCACACATTACCAAAGATCTGGAGGCGACACCCCTATATTGGCCTGCGTTAAGGGCTTGAGCATGGACGCACCCTTCCCCGCTTGGCTGTCGGGATCCCTGAGGCGCCCAAGCTTTGCAGCCCAAGCAACAAATTCCTCGACTTTCTCCACCGTCGCTTTGCCCAGGAGGAGTAAACCAACTTCAGATGAGAATCAGCAATGGATAACGTGCGTAGCCTCTGTCCCTACTGTGGGGTTGGTTGTGGCCTGGAAATTCTGGCTGGCGGCACAAGAATTCGCGGGGATCGGTCTCATCCCTCCAGTCAAGGCATGGTTTGTGTTAAGGGTGCCACTCTTCTCGAAACCCTTGATCACAACCGTGCCACCGTGCCTCTTTATCGCTCCAGCCTCCGCGATGATTTTCAGCCGATTAGCTGGGATCAAGCGCTGGATTTGATCGTGGAGCGCATTCGCCAGAGTCGCCCCGAGCGAATTGCGATCTATGGTTCAGGGCAGTTGCATACTGAAGATTATTACGTTGCCCAAAAGCTACTCAAGGGCTGCCTGGGCAGTAATAACTTTGACAGCAACTCGCGCCTTTGCATGTCCTCTGCCGTGGAGGGCTACTGCCAAAGCTTGGGTTCAGATGGCCCTCCCTGTAGCTACTCTGACCTCGATAGCTGTGAGCTTGCCTTTTTGATCGGCACCAACACCGCTGAGTGCCACCCAATTTTGTTCAATCGCCTGCGCAAGCGCCACAAGAGTGACCCGAGTTTGAAGGTGGTGGTTGTGGATCCCCGCCGTACCGAGACGGCTGAGGGTGCAGATCTGTATCTTGGGATTGCTCCGGGCAGCGACATTGATTTGCTCAATGGTATCGCCCACCTACTCATTCAATGGGGGGCCATCAACCACGACTTCATTGCCCAACACACCGAAGGCTTTGAGACCTATGCGGCTCTGGTGGCCGAGTACACTCCTGCGCGTGTGGCTAGTCGCTGCGGCATAGAAATTGAGGATGTAATTGCCGTCGCTCGACTCTGGCAGCACTCCCGGAAAACCCTTTCCATGTGGTCAATGGGGCTTAACCAGTCCAGCGAAGGTACTGCCAAGGTTACAAGTCTTATCAATCTCCATTTGCTCACTGGCCAAATAGGCTTTGCGGGGGCAGGGCCGTTCTCGCTGACGGGGCAGCCTAACGCCATGGGCGGCCGAGAGGCGGGTGGCTTGGCCCACCTCTTGCCCGGCTATCGCAAGGTTACGAACCCGGAAGATCGCGCTGCTGTGGAGCAGCATTGGCAGCTTGGCCCAATCAATCCTGAGCCTGGCCTCGATGCTCTCGGGATGAT
Source organism: Synechococcus sp. H55.11 (assembly GCF_047462475.1). NCBI lineage: Bacteria > Bacillati > Cyanobacteriota > Cyanophyceae > Synechococcales > Synechococcaceae > Synechococcus > Synechococcus sp. H55.11. The sequence continues at coordinate 6,217 of NZ_JANSJI010000063.1, read as the reverse complement.
TCGCGCTCTGGAGGCTGGCGCCCTGGATGTTTTCTGGATTGCCGCCACCAACCCGCTGGTGAGCTTGCCCGACCTGCACCGGGTAGCAGCAGCGCTCTCGCGATCGCCTTTCACGATTGTCCAAGATGCCTACTTTCCTACCGAAACCACTGCCTACGCGCATCTGGTGCTGCCTGCTGCTCAGTGGGGTGAAAAAACGGGCACCATGACCAACTCCGAGCGCCGCGTTACTCTCTGTCCGGCGTGGCGCCATCCCCCCGGTGAAGCGCGGGCTGATTGGGAAATTTGGGCGGAAGTAGGCCGCCGTCTGGGCTTTGCCCAGGCGTTTAGCTTTGCCGATAGCGCAGCAGTTTTTGCCGAATATGTCGGTCTTACTGCTGGGCGTCCCTGTGATCTTTCTGGCCTCAGTCATGAGCTCCTGCACCAAGGCCCCCAACAGTGGCCTTATCCCCGTACTGGACCAATCGAGACCCGCAACCTCTATATCAATCACCACTTTCCAACGCCTACAGGTCGCGCTCGTTTCATCGCCAGTCATTCACACGGCCTTGCCGAACCGCCGGATCCCGACTATCCCTATGTCCTCACTACAGGACGCCTCTATGGCCATTGGCACACCCAAACCCGTACTGGCCATGTAGCCAAAATCCGGGCAATGCACCCCCAGCCTTTTCTCGAGATTCACCCCCGTGATGCTGACAGGGTAGGGCTCACCGATGGCGACTGGGTAAGGGTTGAATCACGGCGAGGCAAGGCTACCCTCCCGGTTAAAATAACTCGGGCGATCAGCCCCGGCACGGTATTTATGCCGATGCATTGGGGACCATTGTGGGGTGAAGATACCGCCTGCAATGCCCTCACTCACTCGGTTGCCTGCCCTAGCTCGAAGCAACCTGAACTTAAAGCCTGTGCCGTCAGACTTAGTCGCATCGAACCCCTGTCAATCTAAGCCCACTTTATGTCTTGGGTAACGCGATGATCTTTCAGTTCGAGCAAGACTTTGCCGATAGCCTCCGCTGCATCCCTATGGTTGTGCGCTTGAAGCTGGATCAGTGTGGCATCAAACTCAAACTACATCAGTGGCTGCGTTTTAGTCGTCAGCAGCGCCAAAGCTTGATTGACCGACCAACTGATACTGCTGCCGACCGTGCTGCCTACCGCGAGTACCTGATTCACCTTATTGAAAATGTCTGCCAAGAACAAGCTAGTGAACTGCCTGTTGATCCAAAACCGGCTTGGGAAGATGCCACCGCAATCCCTGCCAGCGTCCTTGAGCAAGCAGCAGCCAGGGGGGTTGTGCTGACCCTTGAGCTGTGGCAAAAGCTAACGCCCTTGCAGCGCTTTGCCCTCATTAAGCTTAGTTGCTCCAAGCACGAAAACCGTAACTTTGTACCTGCCTTTCAGGAATTCTCCTCACCCTGGAGCCAAGATAAGCGCTGCTAGGGTAGGTGCAGCTCATACTCGGACACTCCATTCGTTGGCCTTACTTTCAGCGCTTATGATCAGCGTCCAAGAAGCTGAAGCCGTTATCAAAGCCCAGTGGCTGCCACCTAGAACCGAGTCGATCCCAATCGCGAAGTGCGCAGGCCGGGTTCTTGCTGAGCCGATCTATGCCGATCGTGACTACCCGCCGATTAACCGCGTCATGGTGGACGGCATTGCCATTAACTACGCTGCCTATGCCGCTGGGCAGCGCCGCTTTAGGGTTGCGGGCATGGCTGCCGCTGGGGTAAGCGCTGCCACGCTGGCCGACCCGCAGCAGTGCTTCGAAGTGATGACCGGCTGTCCCCTGCCGCTGGGTAGCGATCTTGTCGTCCCCTACGAGCAGATTAGTATCGAGCGGGGAGTCGCTACCATCACCTATGAAGTTGAGCGCAGCAGAGGTGATTTTATTCATCGACAAGGCAGCGACTGCATCGCAGGGGCACTCGTTCTCCACCCCGGCATTACCCTCAAGAGCGTTCATATCGGCACTCTAGCCTCCTTCGGCTACAGCCATGTCCAAGTCGAAGCAGCTCCCCGCATCAAACTTGTAGCCACAGGTGATGAATTGGTCTCCATCGAGCAAACTCCCACACCCTATCAACTGCGATGCTCCAACGCTTACGCCCTCAGAGCTGCTCTCCTCGCCTACGGTTACACCGAGGTCGAGATTGACCACATCCCCGATGATTCGGCTAGCATTATCGCCCACTACCAAACTAACACCCAAAGCTATGACCTCTTGATTTACACCGGCGGTATCTCGAAGGGAAAACGCGACTACTTACCTCGAATTTGGCAACATTGTGGCGTTACTGCCTATATTCACGGTGTCGCCCAAAAACCGGGCAAGCCGATGTGGTTTGGCATTGATCATCAAGCTGACACCATTGTCTGGGGGCTACCAGGCAATCCTGTCTCAGCTCTTGTGTGTCTGCATCGCTATCTGCTGAACCGCACCGTTTATTCCGGCTATCTGGGTGAGACCATTACCTTTGAGCCTAATCTCACTTTTTTTGTACCTGCCAAGCTTGGTAGCAACCAAGCCCTCACACTAATCATGCCTCAGAGCTCTGGCGACTTTGTTGCTCTGGCAACCAGCGATGGCTTTGTAGAGCTCCCCCAAGATCAAGTGGTCTTTAAGGCTGGCGAAGTCTTTTTATTCTATCCCTGGTACTAGGATGCAACTAGTTGATCAATGGAACCGCCGCATTCGCAAGCTGAGGGTCTCCCTGACCGATCAATGCAACCTGCGCTGTCGCTACTGTATGCCCCTGTATCCTGAGTTCATGGACAAAAGCAGCTATCTAAGTCCGCAGCAATACAAAGACATTATCGGTGAGCTGCTGGACTATGGCATCGAGGAAGTTCGTATCACAGGTGGCGAACCTCTGGTTCGGCGCGAGTTTGCCGAAATCATGCAGGGGCTTGCTGAGCTGAAAATTCCCTCCCTCAGCCTCACGACCAATGGAGTGCTGTTGCACCTCTACTGGGATGTCCTTAAAGCTGCCAATGTTCATAATCTTAACATCAGTCTCGACAGCCTTCAGCCTGCTACTGAAGCCTGGATCACACACCGAGACTGCCTTGCCGATATTCTTCGTAATATCCGGGAGGGTATTGCTCAGGGGTTTAGCATCAAGCTCAACGCAGTTCTGATGCGAGGCGTCAACGATCATGAGCTGTTTGATTTTGTTGAATTTGCTCGCGAGACAGGTGTGACAGTTCGCTTTTTGGAGCTGATGCGGATTGGCTATGCCAACCATATTTATGATGAGCGCTACATTTCAGCACAAGAGTGTATTGCTCGCCTAAAGGAACGCTATACCCTAACCCAGCTGCCGACGGTACCTGATTCTACAGCATTCTACTTCACAGTCGATGGGGCTGCCAAAATCGGATTTATTGCCTCCGAGTCGCAACCTTTCTGCAGCACCTGCTCGCGCTGGCGCTTGACCGCCGATGGACGTCTCTTTGCTTGCCTATTTACCGAAAACGGCTTGCCAATCCGTGATGCGACACCAGCACAACGCCGACAGATTTACCAACAGCTTTTAGGGATGAAGCCAATGCGCAGGGTCGAGCAGGTTTTACATCCGATGTACAGTTTAGGGGGCTAGATCTATGGGTGAGGCTGATCGTGTATGGGCGCATCTTGATGCTCAGGGCCAACCGCAGATGGTGGATGTCAGTAACAAATCTGCATCTTTGCGAGTAGCGACAGCTCAAGCAATAGTTCAATTGCCGCCTGCTTTGAGTACATATATTGTTGGTCAAGATATTTACCTCGAGAAAGGAGTGGTGTTTCAGACAGCAGTTATCGCGGGTACTATGGCTGTTAAAAAGACTGAGCAACTGATCCCCTTTTGTCACCAGATTCCCGTCGAGAGCTGCACCTTTGATATCAAAATTGATGATCGCTTGCTTGTAACTGTTCACTGCACTGTCAAGACTAGCGCCAAAACAGGCGTTGAAATAGAGGCCCTCTGTGGTGCTTCGGTAGCGGCGCTGACGATCTACGACATGTGCAAGTCGGTGTCACCCCACATCTGTATTCGAGAGACCCGCCTAGTGACCAAGTCCGGCGGCAAAAACGCCCTCCTGGAGCGTCCTCTCTACGGTCTGGTACTTACAGGGGGACAGAGCAAGCGCATGGGCCGGGATAAGGCTCTGCTGAACCACACTGGCAAACCGTATGCTGCCTATCTCTATGAATTGCTACAACCCTACTGCCAGCGAGTTTATCTATCAGCGCGTGCCGGTCAGTGGTTGAGCACGCCACTGGAGTTGCTGCCCACGCTGCCGGATCAAGTAGAAAGCGTTGGCCCAATCAGTGGTCTGCTGACTGCCCTGAACACCCATCCCGAAGCTAACTGGTTAGTTGTTGCTTGCGATCTCCTCAATCTGCAAGCAAAGACAATCCAAAAGCTACTGGAGCACTATCAAGCTGAAACGGTTGCGACCTGTTATGCTAACCCCAAACTTGGCTTTCCAGAGGCTCTCTGTGCAATCTATACTCCTCAGGCTGCAGCAGTGCTGAGGGCTGCCTATGCAGCCGGGGTATACTGCCCTGTTAAAGTCCTTGGCGACCAACCCTGTACCCTAGTTACCCCTGACTGTGAGGCCGAACTGATGAACGTCAATACCCCAGAGGAGTATGCTGCCTTTGAACGTCTTTTAAGCTCAAGGTAATCGAAACTATGACAACTCAGTCTACCCTGACCAAAACTGTAACTATCCAGTATGTGGCGATGCTGAGGGAGCAGGCTCAACGAAGTAGAGAAGTGCTCCAAACCAATGCAGCAAGCTACCTGGAGTTGTATCAGCAGGTGAAGGCAAAGTATGGCTTCCCACTGGCAGTGGAAGATATTAAAGTTGCTGTCAATCATGAATTTTGTGACCTAACTAGTCCGGTTGACGACTATGCCTTCGTAATTTTTATTCCGCCAGTCTGTGGAGGTTAGATGCTGCGGTTTTTGATTAGTGACACTGCTATCCAAACAACCGAGCTCAGCCGCTTACTTGCCGATAGCACAGCGGGTGCCCTCGTAACCTTCGAGGGTTGGGTACGCAATCACAACAGGGGAAGGACTGTTCTCAGCTTAGAGTACGAAGTTTATGAAATCCTCGCCGAGAAGGAGGGCGAAAGGATCCTCCGGGAGGCCTGCTCTAAGTTCAATCTCTGTGGCGCTATCGCCTGTCACCGTCAGGGCCATCTTGCGATTGGCGACATCGCAGTGTGGGTTGGTACTACCGCTGTCCATCGAGCTGCTGCCTTTGCTGGAACACGCTACATCATCAATGCCATCAAGCATCGGCTGCCAATCTGGAAAAAAGAGTACTATCGTGACGAGGAACCGCAGTGGGTTTTGTGCCAAAAAACACCCTCGCTATTCGAACAATCATTTGATGAATAATTTCTAGGCTTTCTAGGCTGGCGTTAGAGAGTGTCATTGTTTGAACCAGGAGCAGTGTGGGGATCTCTGGCATGGACTTGGCCAGGCGGTGGTTCTTCACCTGCAAATCCTCATACGCCACGACGTTGTTAGACAAAGTGCTCCGCAACGCCAGAGGCGAGCACTACGTACCGGCCCAGCTTCATGGCTCAGTCTCTACGCTGGCGCTGGACTTTCAGGTGTACCTTGCCCAACCTCTTTCTCCGTTTGTGGTAGGGGTTGGACTGCCGCTCAGCTCCCTTGACGAATGTCCTGCTCAACTTGCGTTGATGTCTTTTCAGCCGCTTCTCATTCCGGCGCAAAAACTTAGGACAATCTACCGTGTTCCCCTTCTGGTCGGAGTAGAAGTGGTGCAGCCCCAGGTCGAGACCCACTATCTGGCCGGTGTACTCGCCCTGTGCCCAGCGCTCTCTGTCGAGGCAGAACTAGGCGTAGTACCTGTCCGCTCTGCGCACCACCCGCACCCGGTTGATCTTGGAGCCGAGGATAAGCTGTCTGGCTTTGCCGTTGCAGTACAAGGCAAAGGTACCTGCCTGGTTGCCGCCGGTGAAGGCAATGGCCATCCCGTCAGGTGAAAGTTTCTACCCCGACTGCTTGTACTCAACGGATACGAATGGCCTCATTCAGAGCTTGGTACTGCCCTGGTGTTCCGTTGAGTAGCTTGGCTTCTCTCACTACAGCCTGTTAATTTAAAATGGGGTACAGATTTCAAGAGGAAGGAGAGAAAGGGATGCCAACCCATTCTTTGGATCTACGGCAAAGAGTTGTGGCAGCTTATC
>NZ_JANSJI010000062.1:0-7896 GCF_047462475.1 Synechococcus sp. H55.11 | reverse complement strand
GATAGCGGGGCGGAGTCCGTATCTGGCAACAGACACCCCAAAGCATCACACCCTGCCGGCCCCTCTGCTGCCAGGGCGAGGTGGTGGTCATGGCGGGCCAGGGCCGCGAAGAAGTCGTCTGTCCTTCGTCTCGTGTTGACCTCGGCCACCAGCCGCTCGTAGGTGGCCTTGTCGATTTTCTCGAAGGGCAGGCGGGGGAAGGGGGCGTCGAAGCGGGCCAACAGCGCTGCGCTGATGTAGCCCTCGTCGTCGCGGATGGCCTCGTAAATGCGGGATCCCAGCGCTTCGATCTCGTCCTCGCGCAGCTCAAGGGTAGCTGAGGTGTTGTGGGTGGTGTAGTACTTTTGCACCTGCATGTAAAAGTCAAACTGGGCCAGGGCGGAGAAGCGCTCAATCTCAATCTCCTCGGCGCCGGGCAAATTGGCCCACTCCACCTCCACCGGCAGCTCCACCAGCCACTCGGTACAGCGGGGATCAAAGGGGTCGTTGAGCAGGTTGCCGTTTTCGTCCTTGTCCGCCTGGGCGGGCACTACCGAGTAGCCATAGTCCAGACAGGCGAGGGCCACGGGGTCGTTTTTGGCAAAGGTGATGCGGCGGATGTAGCGCTGGGCCTTGGGCGGGTGCCAGCCGGGCGAGGCGTTGGTGAGCAGGGACTTGGTGCCAGCGGGCTGAACAGTGGTGCAGCGGTTGGGACGGCGCAACCCGTGGCGGTCGCAGTAGTCCCAGACCACGCGGTGGACAACTTCCTTCCAAAAGCTGAGGTATTCCTGCTCCTGCTGCTTGAACTCCCGCCCCAGGGGCGTATCCGGCCTCCCTTCTTGCCACCAGCGCAGCCAGTCTACCCCAAAGGCTTTGACGCAAAAGTCAAACAGACCGGTAAACGAGACGCCGACGATGGGATCCCACTCCCGCGAGCGCTGGAAGCGGGGCTCGACAAAGCGATGGTGCAATAGCGCCGCCGCTGTCAGGGCCCCGGCTGTGAAGGCCTCCTCTTGTTCCTGGCGGTTGTGGGGATCCAGCCGGTTGAGGTGGATCTCAGCCAGGTTGCAGTGGAAGTCGCATCCAATGATCTCGCCGCAAGGGTTTAACCCATACCGCCGCAGCCGGTGCTCCAGTTCAGCCTCCGGCAGGGTTGGCCAGTGGTGTTTTAGCCAGCGTCGAGCTTCCTCTGGGCCTTGGGAAGCATAGATGTTGAGGAAGGTCTGTTTCAATTCTGGAGTGGCGAGCAGGTCGGCATTGGCCCGCGCCACAGCTTCCCCCGCCCACTGGATGGCTCCCTCGCCGGAGTAAAACTGCTTGCGCACCGCCGCAATGCACTCTTCTCGCGTTGGCTTGCGGTGGAACACGCGCGTGTGGTTGGCCATGCGCAGGGCATCCCGCTCCGGGTCAATTCTCCAGTTGCCCTGCTCGTCCTGCTGCCAGAGGTTGTCCTTGGCGCTGGATCCCAGCTCGTCGTCGGCGGCAAATTGGCGCATGCCCGCGCTGTTGTGGGTGAGATAGCCATTGCAGTAAAAGCAATGAGCCTCTTCGACTTCAATGTCGTAGGTTCGTACCCAGTCATGGCTGCCTAGGCCCTTAACTGTAACGGGGATATCCAAATCCAACCCCGACTCAGCCAAGTATCGTTCATAGTTGGCTTCGACCGACCGAGCTCCTTGGCAGCCCATGCCGCGCATCTCAGTGTAGCTGTATACTTCCTGCAGCAGGGAACCCGGAATCGTAAAGCCATGCATCTCCAGCCCTTGGGGCAACTTCCCTTTAGCTGAGTAGGGAGCCACCAAGGCGTTGTACCGATCCTTGAATGCCGGTAGGGTAAGGCTGTATTGAACCTGCCAGTTCTCCTGCTGGGGGGGGAGGATTTTGAGTCGGCCTGCAATACCCAGACTGGAGAGCACAGCCCCCACTTGCAGGGCAAAGGAGCGGTGGACAGTTGTCAGCAATTGGGGGGGATGACTACGGGTTGACCCATCGCTGTCGATAAGGCCTGCCAGGTAAGCTGACCGTACCTCAACGGTGCCGCGCAGGATAAAGTCGGGAACTTGCAGGGGTTGCTTTGGTTTCTTGATGTGCCGCTCGAAATACTCCGCCAGCGGGATGCAGGAACACACAAACTTTGCCCTGTTCTCCCCTGGCCCATAGCTGCAGGTAGCTGTCAGCCCGAAGGCGGCTAGCGCCTGCTCCAGCTTAGCTTGGAGACGGGAAAGCAGCTCGGGATCCAGGGTATTGGCACTCCACTCCAGGTGACCGTAGGGCTTGCCGTGGAGATCGCGCCCCAGCGCAACATACCCATCCCCCTGGGTAAACCCAATGAGCCAGGCCACCTCTGGTGTCAGGGGCGGGATGTGCAGGGGCTTTGCGGTGGGGCTTTGTCTTGGACGAGGTGCCGTAAAGTCCTCAGGGAGGTGGGTAATGGTGCCGGGGAGAACTTGGGTGTTGTGCAGCAGACGATCCCCCTCGACTAACTCGTGGGTACTTTTCCATGCGATGTTCCCCCGAGCGTCTGCCAAAACCGCATGGCGGTGGTTCAAAGTTGAAAAGAAAGGAAGGGCATTGGTCTCTATTTCGTAAACTTCTTGGATCCCTTGGTCAAACTTGTTGACCACCCGACGAAACCCAAGAGGGGTCTGAACCCAATCGCCTACCTGCACATCCTTGATGGGCACCAGACCTTGTGAGGTGTGCACCAAGGCGTTTTCAGGTAAGCACCGCCGAATGTTCCCCGCCACAATCGTCACCGCCGCCTCGTCGATGAGCAGGCAGCACTCCACCGAGTTCAGTTGTCTGCCCACCGCTTTGTTGAGGATGGCGGCACAGCGCTCGTAGAGGCCGGGCAGCTTGATGGGGTTGGCCACACCCCCAAACCCCTGCAGCCGCTCGCCGGCAGGGCGGACATCGCTCAAGTCCACCGTCACCTGGACCTCGCCGCCCAAGCTGGGATCCGCCGCCAGCTCCAGCAGCGCCTGGTAGGACTCCACCCAGCCCCGCCGGCTATCCCCCACCTGGATGTGCACTCGGGATCCCTGCCGCTGGATGCGGGTGTGCTCCTGCCGCTGCTCTCGGGGGGTGGCGCCGAGGGATCCCACCACCTGTACCTGCAGGCGGTTGAGGATGGGGGGCAAGCGGTTGATGAACTGGGGCTCCAGCACCGCCCCTGTGCCGCAGCCCATCATGGCCAGATCCATCATCAGGCCAAAAGAGCGCCAGTCCACCACGGTGGTGCTGGTGCAGTTGTAGGCGCCAGAGTAGTTTTCCGGCTTCTGGATCCAGTCGGTGCCCATCACCCACAGGGCCCGGCCCGAGATCAAAGCTTTCAACTGCCGCTGCAGATGTTCCACCAGCTCCCGCTCCTGGGGAGTAAAACGCCCCAAGCGGGCAATGTCAGCCAGGGTGCGATTGCAGACGTCGCTCCAGGTCTCGCGGCTGCCATCCGGGCGCCGCCGACTGTAGGTGCGGTAGAACACTGGAGCGGCCGTCGGAGCTGTTGCTGGGAACTCGCCCAGGGATCCCGTCACCTCGGCGAGACCAAGTCCCTGAATTTCCGGAGAATGTACTTCTTTGCTCTGAACCATAGCCACACCCCTCCTGCAAGGCTCCCCTGCTAAAGCTCCTTTGAGCGTCGGTTTGCAACCCCGCCGACCCGATGCCCAACCACGTTATCACAATCTTCAGGAGCCTGGTGTTGCAGGTAGTGTTGTGCTGGCAAGAGCTCCCAAAGATCCCCTAGGGATAGAGCCGGCCCGGTTATCTCTCCCGAGGTGTCTGCCGGAGGGAACGGAAGGCCAGGCAGAGGGGCTACAGTGGATGAAGAGGGATCCCGGGGAAGAGGGTCGCTTGCTCTCTCGAAAAGTCGCCCGCCTGGGCGCAAACTGTAGAAGGAGTTGGATGCCATGACCAGTCGCCTGCGCATCGGTAGCTTGTGGGGGATCCCCTTTTTCATCGACTACACCTGGTTTCCGGCGGCTCTGTTGCTGGTGCTCTCCTACGGCGTGGTGACGGCGCTGGGGCTGTTTCTCTCCTTGCTGGCCCATGAGCTGGCCCACAGCCTGGTGGCCCGCGCCTACGGAGTACGGGTTAACTCCATTACCCTGTTTATTTTTGGGGGCATGGCAGCGATTGAGCGGGAAGTCCCCCGTCCCCTCGGCGCTTTTTGCGTGGCGGTGGCAGGTCCCCTCCTCAGCCTGGGCCTGTTCCTCATCTTCAGCCTGGCCCGGGCTTGGGCTGTGCCGGAGTCGATGCTGGCCTCAACCCTCACCAACTTGGCTGCCATCAACTTGACGATTGCTCTGTTTAATCTGCTGCCGGGACTGCCTCTGGATGGAGGGCAAATGCTCAAGGCGGCCATCTGGGGTTGGACAGGGGATCGCCAACAGGGCATGATCTGGGCGGCTCGGGCCGGACAATTTGTCGGCTTTGGCCTGTTGGGGCTAGGGTTGTTGGCGGTCTTTGCTGGCAGCCTGAATGGCCTCTGGCTGGGACTGATCGGACTGTTTATTTTGAACACCGCCCGCCGCTACAGCCAGTATGCCCAGCTCCAGCAGGTGTTGGCCCGCCTGAAGGCTGCCGATGTGATGACCCGCCAGTTTCGGGTGTTGGATGCCAACATGAGCCTGCGGGAGTTTGTGGATCGCTACCTGGTGCCCTCTTCCCTCAAGCCGGAAGCCCCAGCTCAGCCAGCAGAGATTTATTTCGCCGAGGAAGACGGCCGCTACCGCGGGTTGGTCAGGCCAGAACTGCTCAACGACATCGAGCGCAGCCAGTGGGATCGCCTCACCCTCAAGGCCATTCTCAAGCCGATGGAGCAACTGCAGGGGGTACGAGAGGAGACCCCCATCCCCCAGGTGATTCAGATGATGCGCCAGGCAGAACCGCGCCGCATTTTGGTCTTCACGCCCAGCGGTGCCATTGCCGGCTTGATCGATCGGGGCGATGTGGTGGCCATGGCTGCCCGGCAGTTGGGGGTTCTGCTGCCCCAAGAGGTGGTGCAACGGGTGCGAGACAGCCAAGAGTGGCCCCCTGGATTTCAGGTGGAGGACAATCTGGCTGGCGAGGGATCCCCCAGTCTCTCTTGGCAGGGATCCCCAGATCTGCACAACGAGCCTTAAATGCCAAGAAAAGTAGTCTCAAATGCTATTTCGCGGCGACCTTTTCCCTCTATAATTAAGAGTGTTCTCTATTAGTTAAGAATTTTGAATCGCGCTCCTCGTCTTTTGCCCGCCTACACCCACCGACTGAGCAATGGGCTAGGCGTCATCCTTCATCCCATCCCGATTGCCGATTCTGTTACTGTTGATGTCTGGGTACGGGCAGGTGCACGCCATGAGCTGCCGGAGTGCCTGGGCATCTCCCATTTTCTGGAACACATGGTGTTTAAGGGCAGCGAGCGTTTGGCCCCCGGTGAGTTGGACTGGGCCGTTGAAGGACGGGGGGGAGTTACCAATGCGGCCACCAGCCAAGACTACACCCACTACTACATTACGGTGGCCGCTGCCGACCTGGCCGATACCTTGCCTTACCTGGCAGAGGTGGTTTTGCGGGCCGGGATCCCGGAGCAGGAGTTTGAGCGGGAGCGGCAGGTGGTCCTGGAGGAAATTCGCCGCGCCGCCGACAACCCCGACTACACCGCCTATCAGCTTCTGATGGAGACCGCCTACGGGGAGCACCCTTATGGACGACCGGTGTTGGGCACGCCAGAAAGCCTGATGCAACTGACCCCTGAGCTGCTGCGCGCCTACCACCGCGGCTGGTATCGGCCTGAATCCATGACGGTGGTGGTGACGGGTGGCCTCGAACCTGAAAAGGCGCTGGCTTTGGTGGAGGAGCAGTTTGGTGGCTCTGCCGCCGGGCCGGCAGCGGTCAGCCCCCCCATTCCGCCGCAGCCTCGTCCCCAAGGGATCCTGCGCCGGGAGAGCACCCATGTCCGCTTGGAGCAAGCCCGCCTGAAATTGGCCTGGCCCACCGTCGGCATTGACGATTGGCAAGAGGCCTGTGGCTTGGAGATGTTGGCTTCTGTGCTGGGAGATGGCCGTACTTCGCGGCTGGTTCATCTGCTGCGGGAACAGCGGGGCTGGGTGAGGGCCATTGGCTGTTCTTCGCTGGTGCTGAAGGAGGGAGGGCTTTTTTGTATCAGTGCCCAACTGGAGCCGGAGGATGTGGCGCGGGTGGAGGCGACCATCCTGCACGAGATGGAAAAGTTACAGCAGGATGGCATCGGCCAAGCGGAGTTGGATCGCACCCGACGTATGCTCACCCATGAGTTCTTGTTCTCCGCCGAGTCTCCCAGTCAACTGGCGAGTATCTATGGCTACTACGAGACGCTGAGTGGGGTGCAACGCATTCAAGAGTACCTGGAGTTGTTGCAATCTTTTACCCCGGCTCAGCTCCGGGAACTGGCCCAGCAACACTTGTCTCCGGAAGCTCATGTGGTCACCCTTCTCAAGCCAACTGCTCTGGATCCGGCGGCAGTCTCGGAGCTGCAACTGGCTTGTCGTTGAGCGCTACCTCGACGCCCCAGACCCTTGATTTTCGGATTTTGGACCGGGATCCCTTGCCTGCATGAACGCTACCCTGTTTGCCACCCAACGTGGCCGTCTACAGCGCGTCCTTTTGGCCAATGGCCTCGCGCTGTTGCTGGGCCAGAACCCAACGGTGGAGATCTTGGCGGCCCACTGCTTTTTCCGCGGCGGCAGCCGGTCAGAGCGACCGCAGCAGGCGGGGGTGAGCCACTTGACGGCGGCTGTCCTCACCAAAGGGACACATCGGCACAACTCTCAGGCCATTGCCGCTTGGGTGGAATCGCTGGGAGCCTCGCTGGGGGTGGACAGCTCTGCCGACTGTTTCGAGGTCAGCCTGCGCTGTGTGGCTGCGGATTTTCCTGAGCTGCTGGGGTTGCTGGCGGAGCTCCTGCGGGATCCCAGCTTTCCCGAGGCGGAGGTGGCGCGGGAGCGGGATTTGATGCTGCAGGCCATTCGCGCCCAACAGGAACGGCCCTTCAGCTTGGCTTTTGATCGGGTGCGGCAAGCCCTCTACGGGGATCACCCCTACGCCCTACCGGGGCTGGGACGGCTGGAGACGGTGGGATCCCTGACCCGCGAGGATTTGGTAGCCTATCATGCGGCCCACTGTCGTCCCGATGGAATGGTGATGGTGGTGATCGGCCCAGAGCCGCCGGAGCAGATGGCTGCCCAAGTGGAAGCTGCTTTGGGAGACTGGGTTGTTCCCGGCCCCTCTCCAAAAGACCTGGATCTTCCCCTACCCCCTCTGAGGGAGCCGCAACTGCTGAAGCTGCCCCAGCCCACCCAGCAGACGACCCTCTTGATCGGCTTTCGCGGATCCCCTGCGGCTTCTGCGGATTATCCAGCCCTGAAATTGCTGGCCACCTACCTGGGCAGCGGTCTGTCCAGCCGCCTGTTTGTGGAGCTGCGGGAGCGCTGCGGCCTGGCCTATGAGGTCTCGGCTTTTTTTGCCACCCGTCGGGATCCCGCTCCTTTTGGGGTTTATATGGGCACTGCGGCGGAGAACACCCAGGTAGCCCTGGAGCGCCTGCAGGCAGAAATCCACCGTCTGCAGGCCAATCCGCTCCCCCCAGAAGAGATAGAAATGGCCCAGCGCAAGCTATTGGGCCAATACGCCCTCAGCAAACAAACCAATGCCCAAGTGGCGCAACTGGCCGGCTGGTACGAGATTTTGGGCTTGGGCATGGAGTTCGACCAGCAGTACTTGCAAGAGGTCAGGCAGCTCACCCCAGAGCAGCTCCATCAAGCTGCGAAAACCTATCTGACCAACCCGGCCATTGCCCTGGTGGGGCCGGAAGCTGCCTTAGCAGAAGTTGAGCTGGTGTTTTGAATGAACTACCCCACCGCGCAGGCGGGTGGGGTTTCCCCATCCGCTTTACGGCGA
>NZ_JANSJI010000061.1:29026-33169 GCF_047462475.1 Synechococcus sp. H55.11 | reverse complement strand
CCCTCACCCCCAACCCCTCTCCCTCAGGGAGAGGGGAGTTAGGGAACGACGTAACGAACCGTTTCGTTGCTGTTTGAAGTGGCTGTATCTCAAGCCGGCTTGGGACGACTTGAATGGACAGGCAGCACACATGTAGGAGTGTGTAGCTGAAGCTCCCCAACTAGCGCAAAAAGCTGGTTATCAGCCACATCACCCCAAACGTGATCCCCACCAACAGGGCGCCGGGGGCATCGCCGCCGGTGAGGGGAAGGGCAATGCCGTAGGCCAACATCAGTCCTAGGCTCAGTCCTGCCAGCGCCAAGAGAAAAGCGCGAAGGAAGCGGCGCTCCTTGCGGTACAGGAAATAGATGCAGGTCATCAGCCCCAGCGCCAGTTGCAGGGAGGGATACTCATCAGGGGCCAAGACAACCCAACCCACCAGCCCTCCCAGCAACACGGCGGGCCAGAGCACATCCGGGGCAGAAGGGCTATCCAGCCAACGGCTGATCCAGGGGGGATTTTGGGCAGCAGGACGGGTCAAACTCGGTTCTGTCTCTGGACGGCTAGCCCGTTGTTCGGCGTAGCGAATGCGGTCGGGGACGGCGATCTTGCCCTCCTTGCGCAGGCGCAGGCGCTGCATCAGGATGGCGTCGTAGGCCTGTTCCACCCGCTCCTGCTGCTGTTCATCCGCACCCAAGCTGGCCAGGAGCCGGGCCCGCGCCGATTGGATCTCCTCAAAGGAGGCTTCTTCGCTGACCCCTAAGACCTGATACGGACTCATCTCAGCCATGACGACCAGCCCTGTAACTCTCTATCACCTTAACCCAGCCGCCAATTCAGCGGCAGGAGCCGACGGCAGGGGTTGGGTTGCCTTCTCCTCAAGGGATCCAGCAGCAGAGCGGAGGAGAGCCTGCAGGGAGCGGGCCACCTGCTCAACCGCGGCTTGGGTGGTGGCCTTGCCCAGGCTGAGGCGGATAGATCCCAGGGCCTCGACCTCGGAATAGCCCATGGCCAAAAGGATACGGCTGGGGATCCGCTGGCCGCTGCTACAGGCAGAGCCGGCGCTGATGGCGATTCCCTGGCGGCTCATCTCCCTCACCAGCACGTGCCCCGGGATCGCGGCAGTGCAGTAGCTGAGGTGGTGGGGCAGGCGTTGCTCCAGATCCGAGGGGCCGATCAGCCGTAAACCCGGCACAGAGGCCAGCAACTGGGCCAGCTGCCGTTGCAACTGCCGCAGGCGGGCCGTCTCCCGCTCCAGCTCTTGGGCTGCCAAAGCCGCCGCCACCCCTAGGCCGACAATGGCAGGGATCCCTTGGGTACCGGCTCGCAGCCGCCGTTCTTGCCCGCCCCCCCGCAGCAGCGGTTGCAGCTCCACCCCTGGGCGCACATAGAGCGCCCCCACCCCCTGCGGCCCGTAAAGCTTATGCCCAGACAGGGAGAGCAGGTCCACAGGCAGTTGCGCCAGATCCAGGGGGATCCGCCCCGCCGTCTGCACCGCGTCGGTGTGGAAGAGCACCCCAGCCTGGCGACAGAGGCGGCCCAGCTCGGCAATCGGCTGCAGGGATCCCACCTCATTCTGGCCGTGGACGATGGAGACCAGAACGGTCTTGGGCTGCAACGCCTGGATCAAGGTTTGGGGATCCACCTGGCCGGCGGAGTTCACCGGCAGACGGGTTACCTCCCAGCCCTGGGCCTGCAACCGACGGGCGGCATTCTCCACCGAGGCGTGCTCGACGCTGGAGATGATGAGATGCTGGGGAGTGGAGTAGCGCTGCGCCACCCCAAACAGGGCCAGGTTGTTGGACTCCGTTCCGCCAGAGGTAAACAGCAGCGTCTCCGGCTCACAGTTGAGCAGCTCGGCCACCTGCTGCCGCGCCCGTTCCATGGCCATGGCCGCCCGTTCTCCCCACCCATGCAAGCTGGAGGGGTTGCCCCAACTCTCCTGCATCGCCAGCCCCATAGCCTCGATCACCTCAGGCCGAGGCGGAGTGGTGGCGCTGTGGTCAAAGTAAAGTGCGGGATCCAGAGGCGACATGCGAGCTTGACAACCCAGGACTCGATGTCCCCATCTTAGTGCCGGCGCGTTGGCAGTTCACACCCCTTGCCGCAGCCGTTCCAGCACCCCCAGGTCTTCCAGAGTAGAAGTATCGCCGCTGATGCCGGAGCCGGCAGCCAGTTGCCGCAGCAGGCGGCGCATGATCTTGCCAGAGCGGGTCTTGGGCAGCGCCTCGGTGAAGCGAATTTCGCTGGGGCGGGCGATGGCTCCGATCTCCTCGACCACATGTTGCATCAGCGCTTGGCGCAGCGCTTCGCCCGGCCCGTAGCCCTCCGCCAAGATGACAAAAGCCACGATCGCCTCTCCCTTGATCTCGTCCGGTCGCCCCACCACCGCTGCCTCCGCCACAGCTGGGTGAGAGACCAGCGCCGATTCCAATTCCATCGTGCCCAGACGGTGGCCGGCAACATTGATGACATCGTCCACCCGGCCCATCACCCAAAAGTAGCCATCTTCATCCCGGCGGGCGCCGTCCCCGGCAAAGTAGAAGTACTGCCCATCCTTGGGCGGGATCCGCTCCCAGTAACTGGAGCGGAACCGCTGCGGATCTTTGTAAAGGGTGCGCATCATGCCCGGCCAGGGACGGCGGATCACCAGATAACCCCCTTCTGGGGCCGGGTTCCCTTCCATGTCGACCACATCTGCCGCAATGCCCGGGAAAGGGCGGGTGGCGGATCCCGGCTTGGTGGGTGTAACTCCCGGCAGGGGCGAGATCATAATGCCGCCGGTTTCGGTCTGCCACCAGGTATCCACAATCGGGCAGCGCCCACTGCCGATGACGGTGTAGTACCACATCCAGGCTTCCGGGTTGATCGGCTCGCCCACGGTGCCCAACAGCCGCAGCGAGGAGAGGTCATGCCGGCGGGGCAGGGCGTCGCCACTTTTCATAAAAGCCCGGATTGCCGTGGGGGCGGTGTAGAAAATCGAGATGCGGTGGCGGGCGATCAGCTCCCAGAAACAATCGGGTTTAGCAGGTCGGGGCGCCCCCTCGTACATAAACACCGTCGCACCATTGGAGAGGGGGCCATAGACGATGTAGCTGTGGCCCGTGATCCAGCCAACATCGGCAGTACACCAGTAGATGTCTTCTTCTTGCAAATCGAAGATCCACTGACAGGTGACGTGAGTGTAGAGGTTGTAGCCGCCGCTGGTGTGGACAACGCCTTTGGGCTTGCCGGTGGTGCCGGAGGTGTAGAGGATAAACAGCATCGCCTCCGCGTCCATAGGCTCGGCGGGGCAGGCTTCTTCTAGGCTGGGGGCCAGCTCATGCCACCAGATATCTCGATCCGGGATCATCGACACAGCTTGTCCTGTCCGCTGCACCACCAGGACTTTTTCGACGCTGGGCACCCCTTCCGCCAGCGCCAAGTCCACTTGGGGCTTGAGGGGGACGATGGCATCTTTGCGCCAGCCCCCATCGGCGGTAATGACGACTTTGGCTTCCGCATCCCGCAGCCGCTCCTTGAGGGCCTCGGCGCTGAACCCGCCGAACACCACCGTATGGGCTGCCCCGATCCGCGCACAGGCCAGCATGGCCATGACGGCCTCCGGGATCATCGGCATGTAGATCCCCACCCGATCCCCTTTTTGAATGCCCAGAGACTTGAGGCCGTTGGCCCAGCGGCAGACCTCGCGGTGGAGCTGCTCGTAGGTCAGGGTGCGAGTGTCCCCCGGCTCCCCCTCCCAGATGAGGGCGGGCTTGTGGCGGCGGCCATTGTCCAAATGGCGATCCAGGCAGTTGTAGCTGAGGTTGAGCTGTCCCCCCACAAACCATTGCGCCTGGGGCGGATCCCAGTGCAACACCTGCTGCCAAGGCTGAAACCAGTGCAATTCCTGCTGTGCCAGCCGCTCCCAAAACCCCAAGGGATCCGCTTCCGCCTCTTGGCAAATCTGTTGGTAGCGCTCAGGGGTGATGCGAGCCCGCTGCACAAACGAGGGAGGCGGCGGGAAAAGGCGTTTTTCCTGCAGAATCGACTCCAGGGCCGGTTGAGACATGGCGACAAGACCGGTACAGACAAGGGATCCCAACCGCGCCGCGGCTCCCTACAAGGGACGACGGGAGGGGGGTGGGAATAGGATACCTACCCCAGCAGGGGTAGAGCAAGGGA